>JABGQJ010000706.1 GCA_018648945.1 Victivallales bacterium | reverse complement strand
AAAGTCAGCGCCTGGAGCTCGCACAACCACCCCGGCATCATTGGCTTGATGCCAGCAGCCGCACTGCTGTTCCGGCGCGGCGACGTGAGTCTCGCCCGGGAGACCCACGTGGTCCAGCTCACGCGCGAGACGCTGCTCGACCAGGCGACTGGCAGTCGCCAGCAGGCATTGCTCCGCGTTCTCCCCTTGCAGCACCGTGTCGCCATGGCCCTTCCCGCCATCAAAGAACTGCCTTGGCTCCAGGCCACGGCCATCCCCGATGGAGCCGAAGTGGTGACCGATCTGGCCCAGGCCGGACTCGCCGCAGGGGCCACGTCCTTGACCAGCGACACAGGCGAACTCAAGCGGGATTGGCGGCAAGGGGTGTTCACAGTCAACACCCCCCGTTCGCAGGGCGCGGTGGGCTGGCTCGGCGAAGCGGGGGCCATCGAGCTGGCCGATTGCACGATCCAGGTGAAGAACCCAAAGGGCGCCGTGATCCTCTCGTCTCTCGACGGCAAGCCGTTGCGCGAGTCCAACCGCATTCTGGTCAGTGCCGTCGGCCGGGCGGTTGTCCAGACGGAAAGGCGGCAGCGGTTCCCCCTTTCCGAGCCCGTGGCCGGCACGGTCGCCGTGCGCTCCCGGCATGGAGCCATGCAATTGGTCCCGCTGGCCGGGGACGGCACCCCCATGGCGGCGGTAGCCGGACAGGGACCGACATCCACGCTTCCCATTGATCGAGGAACCCATTGGTTCCTGCTCGTCCCCGCCAAGCGGTAGTCCCCTGTCCCCACCCAGTTCCAGAACTCGGAGAGCATCATGCGTCTGCACTGGCTCGCGTCCGCCATTCTGTCCCTGTGGGCCGCCGTTGCCCTGAGCGCCCCGCCTGCGGAGTACGTCTGCCGGGCGGTCAGCGTGGCCCCCACGCTTGACGGCAAGCCAACCGAGGCATGTTGGCGAAGCGCCGCCACGCCGCCCGTGTTCCACGCGTTGGGCGGGGACATTGCGGGGCCGAAGACGGAACTCCGCATGCTCTATGACCAAGAGAACCTGTACGTGGCCGTGCAGACGGCGACTGGCGGCGATGCCGTGCCTGTGCCCGGACGGAAACGGCAACGGGATGGGCGGGTCTGGAACGACCCGGGCGTGGAGCTGTTCCTCCAAACCAATCCAGCCTTGGCCGAAACAATGCAATTGGTGCTGAACTCGGGCAACGCGATCTTCGACGAGTTCCCGGCCAAGGGAGGCAAGAGCTGGAATCCGGAATGGCGGCACGCCGCAAACGCCTTCCCGGGCGGTTGGTCCGCCGAAATGGCGATTCCCTTCGCGGCGCTGGGCGTGGCAACCCCAAAGAAGGGCTTCGTCTGGCGCGTACGGGTCGGCACCAACACCCCCGGACAGCCACATACCATGTGGCCGCAAAACCGCTCCACCAGCTTCCACAACCCCGCCTGCTGGGCCTATCTTGTCTTCGGCGAGGCCAACCTCTTGCCCAATGGCGGGTTCGAGGGTGCGCTGAACGGCAAGGGCGTGCCGCAGGGCTGGCTGTTCCACTACCACGATGCGGAAGGCAAGGGCAAGATCGAGGTCGTCGAGAAGGACGCGCCGGAGGGCAAGCGGCTGGTCCGCTACGAGAAGTTCCGGGCCTTCCAATGGTTCCCCCAGCTCTGGAGCGACCGGGTCACGATTCAGCCCCACGCCGCCTACGAGTTCAGCTTCCTGGTCGATTCCCCGAAGCCCTTCGTCCTCCGGCATGGATTCTTCAACGACAAGGGGCAACGGACCGCCAAGTTCTCGCGCAACGAGCCACCGACCAAAGGGTACGAACGCCGCTCCCTGCGCTTCCGCATCGAGGATGAGGAACCGAACATCGCATTCGGCATCCAGTACTCCCGCATGGCTGGGGTTATGCGGATCGACGATGCGCGATTGGTCCGGGTGAACCAGGGCGCGGAATACCGCAACCGCGTGTTGCGCGAGCCCCATCGCTACCACGGGCTGGAACGACTGGCGGCGCGGCGCCCCTTCCCTCCCCTTGGCCTCCGCCAATCCGAACGGGTCATCTTCCCCGATTCCGCCACCGGGGCGCCGATCTGGAAGATCACCGACTCCCCCGGCTTCTCTACGCGCCACTACTACATGGAAGCCCCGCCCTGGAACCGGGATGGCTCGCGATTCGTGCTCAAGCGGCGGGGCTTGGTGGACTTCTCGGCCCGCGGGATCGAGCGGGAGACGCTCAACGACTCGGGCGGCTGGTTTGTCTGGGACCGCGAAGACCGCGAGGTGTTCTACTTCTGCCGGAACTACGGCAAGCAAAGCTCGTTCGTCTCCCATTCCCTGAAGACCGGCAAGGAGACGGTCCTGCGGCGGTTCCCGGGCAACGTAGGTGCCTGGTGCATCAGCAAGGACAACCGCTACGTGCTCTGCAAGCAGATGTTCGCCGAAAAGCCCCTGGCCGAGAGAACACGCGTCATTCTGGTCGATCTGAAGGACGGCAAGGACCGCACCCTCGACCCCAAGGGGCACATTCACCAGCTCTGGTTCACGAAGTTGCCCGACTACTCCTTCGAGTTCGAATACGAGCACCACGGCGGCTATGAGGCGGGACAGTACCGCGAGGGCAACTTCATGATGACCCTCGATGGCAAGATCAAGCTAATCTACGGCGGCGAAGGGGTCTGGGCCGGGCACCGCGCCCACAGTCCCTCGGGCGAATGGATGTGCCCTGGCGGGGCGTTGCAGATCATCAACAAGCTGACCGGCGAAGTGCGTTCCCTGGGTACCATCGGTGGCAACCATCAGGCGTGGGAGACCGAGGATTCATGGCTGGCCGCCAGTTCGGGCGCCCATCTCATCCGGTTTGCGGCGGACGGTCGTGGCTTCATCCACCGCATCGCCTCGCACAACTCCCGGCTGGGCCATTCCACCTACTGGTCCGAGGCCCACCCAGCCATGAGCCGCGATGGCACCAAGCTGGCCTTCGCCTCGATCATGCTGGGCGATATCGACTTCTACTTCGCGGTCATGCGCCCCCCCGAGACGCCGCGCGGGGTGGAGCTCCGCGAAGGGCGACAGGGGTTGCTGACGTGGGATGCGCCCAAGAATGCCCGCGAACTGAGTGGGTACCGCGTGTACCAGAGCGATGCCAGTGGCGGGCCCTACGAGCCTGTGGGATTTGCTCCCGCGGAGAGGCGCAGCCTCCGCTTTCCCTCTGTCAGCGGCAAGGCGCGGTACCTTGTTGTCACTTCTGTGGAGTACTCGGGCCTGGAGAGCCTGCCCTCGGCTGAGGTGTGCTCCTTCGCGACTTGGCCTGGCAATGTGCGCTGCGTGGTGGAGGCGGAGACCGCGCCGGTCACCAAGCCGCCTGCCATGGAGGAGTTCGTGGCGGCCGCCAGCGGCATGCACTGCCTGAATCTGGGCAAGGACGGGTTGCCCGACGAGGTCGCGATTCCCTTCGCCGTGCCCCGAGCCGGTCGCTTCGACGTTTGGCTCCTGGCCCAGAACGCCGAGAACTCGTTCGTCGGCCAGGCGCGGGTTGGCAACGGTCCGGAGACGCCCTTCGCAGGAAAGCCGGGCGAGTGGCAGTGGCTGAGAGTCTGCGAGAAGCAGGAGATGGCGGCAGGCGCGCAGGTGTTGCGCCTGCGTCCGGGAACGCCGCTGACCTTGGTGGACCAGATCCTGGTCACCGATGGTCCTGCGCCGACCGGGGGCGCCATCCGGCTCGACGCAACGGCACCACCCGTCCCGAAACCCCCTGTGGCGACCAGTGCCGGGTCGTTCGGCTTCCCACTATCCTGGCCGGAAGTGGCGGTCCCGGACCGCAGCCACTACAACGTCTATGTGGCCAAAGGCACCACATGCGAGCCCACGGTGGCGAACCTGCTGTCCTCTCCAGAGGGCGAGGAATACACCGTCTGGGGATTGGAGGCGGACACCCCCTACGCCTGCGTGCTCACCGCCGTGGACCACGCAGGCAACGAGAGCGTGCCCTCGCCGGTTCTCGCTCTCCGCACGCAGGCCGTTCCCTCCCGCTGGCTGGCGCAGACCGACCAAGCCTGGCAGACCA
>JABGQJ010000705.1 GCA_018648945.1 Victivallales bacterium | reverse complement strand
TCCCGAACGGCCACGGAGTGGGTCCAGCCCGCCGCCAGGTCAGCAGCGGAGACAGCGGTCCCCAACAGAGCAAACAGGGCCAGAATGCGCATGGTCTCTACCTCTTGTCCTCGACCCAGTTGCCACTGTAGTCGAAGCAGTTGAGCACCCGCAGCCGGGTGCTCTTGTCGCTGTCGGGATGGAGCAACTCGTTGGGGTCGCCACTGACTTCGCTGTTCTCAATCAGCACCAACGGAGTGGCTGGATCCTCGGCCTTGTTGTTCTCTGGCAGCCCAGACGTGGCGAGGATGCAGTGCTTGGTGATGACCCCGGAACAGTTCTTAATCAGCAGTTTGGCATTGCCTTGGAGGACGAAGGTTCCGGTCCGGTCGTATTTGGAGTGAACGCGGTGCTTGCCCGTCTCCTTGTCCTTCTCGTAGTGAAAGCTGCGCTTCAGGTTGGTGAGGGTGATGAAGGCCGGGATCGGCTGCTCCATGGTCACGAAGCGGAACTCGGTCAACTGGGCGTCGAACTTGAGGTTCCCGAAGGTGTACTTCGCGTTGTTCTTGCCGGCCCACCCGATCCGCAACAGTTCCTTGTTGTCCGGATGGTGAACGCCCGCCGAGTGCACGTAGATGCTGCCGCCGCGCTCGAAGTAGAAGAAGGTCTTGCAGCCGTAGGAGCGGGCGAAGACGAAGGAGTGATCCATGCCCATGTTGTTCTTCACCCGGTAGCCCACGTCGCAGGCTCCCACGTTGAAGAAGTTGAAGATCAGCAGATCGCAGTTGCCCTCGCCCTCTCTGGTGCCCACCTGGAATCCCGTGTCGCAGTGGAAGATGCTAATCTGATTGAACAGCGCCTTGCCCGTGCCAATCCCCTTGCTCACCTTGTGGACCAGGAAGCCGATGGACGCCCGCTCCTTGGTCTCGTGACTGCGTTTGCCGTGCAGGGCCACGCCGTCCCAGATCAGCCCCGAACCACGGTACTCCACCATTGGCTTGTCCTTGCCGCCAATCCAGACCAGCCGCGACATGTTGCCCATCAGCCCCTTCTTCTGCCCCAGATACTGCACCCCGCTCGACACGCCCTGCACTCGCATCCCGGAGCGCTTCGGGAGCACGACCGTGTCGGAGATCAGGTACTCCTTGGCCGGGATGAAGATGGTCTTCCCATGCTTCTCGCTGAAGAGCTTCTTCAGGGCCTCGGTGTCGTCCTTGCCATCGTCGCCCTTGGCCCCGTACATCTCCGGCGTCGCATAGGCCACGTTCGGCTCGGCAGCGGCCAGTCCCAGGCACGATCCCACCAGAGCAAGCATGCAGGTCATCCAGATGATGCGCATCTTCGTCTCCTTGTTGCCGCCGATGGAGCGGGTCGTGAAACGCCATCGGACCCGATTGCGTCCCGCTTGTCGGCAAGACTGTAGGACCGCATGCCGTGCCCGGCAACCCGCCCGGACCGGTGGCGGGTCGCGAGCGAACACCTATAGTCGGTTTGGTCGCCCGACCCGCCCGGTCTTCGTGTCGGGAGGTCGGAGAGTCACCTATCGATGGAGGGATTTTTCCATGCGTTCCATGCTAGCCTTGGCCTTCCTTTTCGGTCTCTGCCTACCTGCCGCAGCCCAGCACATCGGCTGGCAGGCCACCTTCGACGAGCCGGGGTTTGGCGACGGCAAGTACACGCCGGCCTTCGCCAAGGGCATGGCCCACTACATGCTGGAACACGGCTATCTCGCCAACATCCAGCAGGAGTTCGCGCCGCTGGCCATCGCCGATTTTCCGTTCTTTGGCGTTCGGGCGCAGGATGTCCGGGGTGGCATTTTCGTCAAGTTCCGGATCGACGGTCAGTGGCAGAAGCGATGGACTATCGCCGCCTGGAAACCACAGGAATTGCGTACCCGCTATGTGGACCTGCGCCAGTACGGCAAGAGCGTATCCGGCGTCTGGCTGAACAGTCAGAGCGATACCGACGGTGCCGAGTGGGACCTGGACTGGATGGGACTGGTGCGCAGCGACAACCCCCTCAACGTGAAGGTCCTTCACCCCGGTGCCTTGGCCAAGCTCCCGAATCAGCGGGCTCTGGTCTTCACCCTCGCAAATGGGCTCGACACCGAGGCCGAGGTCGTGTGCACGGTGGCGGGGCCGCCACCCGCCTACCAGAAACAGGCGAGCGAGACCCGGCGCCTGCGCCCCGGCCAGAAAGCCCGAATCACCTTGCCGACCGCCTCCGAGCCGGGCAGCAAGTACCGGCTGTCCATCACCGATGGGAAGACTGGGAGCATCTATCATCAGGCGTTGCTGACCGTGCCTCCCGTGCTGGAATCCCGCATGCGGATCCCGTCCTACCGGAATACCATCTACGCCACGCAGAACCTGAGTGCCATCGAACTGGATTGTAGAGCCAACGTATTGCCCCCCCTGTTGGGCGAGCTTGCCCTGAGCGCCGGGTTGTTCCAGGGCGAGCGTCTCGTGCGTCAGCTCCCGCCGGCCCCGCCCCAGGCCCGTCTGGCCATACCCGTCAACGCTCTGGCTGTGGGCGAGTATGCGGTGGTCTTGGAGCTTACCCACCAGGGCCACAGACTGGCGCAGACCCGCATGCCTCTCCACGTGCGTGCACCACATGCCAACGAGATGCGGATTGACGAGCATCTGAACCTTCTCATCAACGGTCAACCCTTCCTACCGGTGGGGCTCTACTCCGTGCCCACCCAGCACCTGCAACTGGTCGCCGAGGCCGGCTTCAACAGCGTCCTGACCTACAGCAGCTCGACGACGCAGCTCAAGGCGTATCTGGACGAGGCGGCTCGGGTGGGACTCAAAGCCATCGTACACAGCCCTGGCATGTGGTTCGGGAAGGGGGGCGAGGCGAAGCTGCGGCAGGCCGTGGGCACTCTCAAGGATCACCCCGCCTTGTTGGGCTGGTACCTGATCGATGAACCCAGCACCGACCGCAAGGGGGCAGCCCCCGCCGACCTCGCCCGCCTGTATGCCCTCATGCAGGAATTGGACCCCTACCACCCGACATTTACCGTCTACTGCCGGCCAGTGGAGTTCGCCGCCTACAAGGATACGCATGACATCTTCATGTGCGATCCCTATCCGGTGGGGAACGGCCCCCTGTCCTTTGTGGCCGAGTGGACCGAGCTCGGCAAGACTGCGATGCGCGGTGAAAAGCCCGTGCATGTGGTGCCCCAATCCTTCGGCAGCGAGAAAGGCCCCCAGGTCCAGTGGCGCATCCCCACTGCGGCGGAGGAGATCTGCATGGGCTACCTGGCCCTCGCCCACGGTGCCAAGGCGCTGTTCTACTACCGCTTCGATGTCCAGCAATACGACAAGGCCAAGGCAGACCTGGGCAAGTGGCCCTGGCCGACCATTGGCTACCTCCCCGAACTGCGTCCGAAAACCTGGGCCGGCCTCGTAAAAATGGGGGGCCAGATGAAGCGACTTGCCCCGATCATCCTCTCCCCCGAGCCGAAGGCCAAAATCACGGTCTCTCCCTACGAACCGGCCCTGCATGTCGCCCTGCGCGAGTATCGCGGGACACGCTACCTATTTGCGGTCAATCCCCACGAGGAGCCCATCGAGGCCACGATCACGGTGGCAGGGCTGACCACCAAGGTCGCCCATCGTCTGGCCGAAGGCTCCGCCGGCCCCGCCGCAGGCGCTGTCGCCGAACAGGACCTACCGGTTACGGACGGGGCATTCCGCGACCGCTTCGACAAGCTGGCAGTTCACATCTACCGATTCGAGTGACCGCCCGGACCCGCTACTCCCGGACCAATTTCCGGACCGTGGCCTTGCCGGTATATGCCCCCTTCTTGCCTCCGCTCACCCCGGTCACCATGGTGTCCTCAGCCCATTCCTTGACCCCGTAGGCTGTGGGCAAGTCATGACGCGTCCCCAGAACCTTGAACTCGTCGTCGAGCTTCACCGTCGGGTGCGCCGGATCGTAGGTCCCAAGCCACCAGAACCCATTGGACCTACCGATGGTCTGAATGCCGATGTGCAAGGGCAGCGGGATGGTGTAGGTCTTCAGGTGTCTGAACTTCAGGTCGTAGCGATATACCTGCG
>JABGQJ010000704.1 GCA_018648945.1 Victivallales bacterium | reverse complement strand
AAGCAATACGTTTTCGTCTGCGGCCTGGAGATCCTGAGCGCCGACTCCATCCGCCAGGCTTCCCTGCCCACCCCGCTGAACCAGGCCAAGGGACTCCCCTGCGAGCCGATCCGTCTCGCCTGGTCTCCCGCCCGCAACGCGGCCTCCCAGAAGCTCCTCCTGGGGCGCAAGCCGGAACCTCTGGAAGTGGTTGCTGCCGCCCCCAAAGGCAATGCCTACCGGTTGGACCAGCCGAGCTTCGGGGACACCTACTTCTGGCGCGTGGACACCGTGCGCGACGGCAAGACCACGCCCGGGCCAGTCTGGCAGTTCGCCATCGAGACCGGGCAGGCGACCAACCCCGCCCCCGTGCCGGGCGCGCCTCCGGTTGCCGCATCCACTGTCTTGCGCTGGCGACTGCCTGTCCAAGCCCAGCGAGCCGATCTTTACTTGGGAACGGACCCCCAGAAGCTCGCCAAGGTGGCCAGGGATCTCGCCGCAGAGTCCTGGATGCCGCCGAAACTCAGCCGGGATACCACCTACTTCTGGCGCATTGATCCCCGCCACGGGCGACGTGTCGTGAAGGGCGAGATCTGGCAGTTCCGGACCGACACGGGGGGCGCCCGACTCCCGATTCCCGCCAATGGGGAGCAGGCCGTCTCGGCTGATACCGTTCTCCGCTGGACTCCCGGTGGCAGCGATGCCAAGCCGCAGCTCCTCGTCGGCGATTCGCCCGCTGCGCTCAAGCCCGCGCAGGCCGTTCTGGGGAATGGCAGGCACCGGCTTCCGCTTCGGTTGGGGCAGCGCCTGTTCTGGCGGGTGGATGAAGCCTATGGGAAGGATATGGTGAAGGGGAAGGTCTGGCAGTTCAACGTTGGCAGCCGTCTGATCGTCGAGGACTTCGAGGAGTACACCGTGACAGAACGTCTGACGGACACCTGGGGCGATGGTCGGGCCGACCCAGCCGATCATACGCGCATCTCGCTCAGCGACGACGGCCTGAAGGCCCTGGCCCTACAGGGCGAAGCCCGGCGGAGCTTCGCCGAGCCCTGTGATTGGCGGGTCGCGGGGGCCGACCGCCTGGTTGCTCGCGTGTCCGCGCCGGTGGCGATGACCGTTGCCGACGCTGCTGGGCAGAAGGCCACGGTGAAGCTGGTCCCGCAGGATGGGATCGCTTCGGTTCCGCTTGCTGCCTTTACGGGGGTGGATCTGAGCAAGGTCGCTGCCATCGCCCTCCGGGCCGAGGCAAAGGCGACCATCGATGACCTCATACTCGTTGGCGCGCCCGCAGTGAAATCCTCCGAGCCGGCCATCGGTGAGTTTGGCAAGATTCGGGGGGCACCCAAGCCCCCCACTGCTGATGCCAGCCCGGCGCGCGACCTGCGAGCCGACGTGTGCGTGGTTGGGGGAGGCAGTGGCGGCATCGGGGCCGCAGTGGCAGCGGCCCGAGCGGGGGCAAACGTTCTGCTTGTCGAGCGAGAGAGCATGCTCGGTGGCACCAGTACGGCCGGCTATGTGATCAACTGGGAGCCCGGACCGGGCTGCGGTATCGCCCGCGAGATCGCCATCCGCCTCGCCAAGTACGACGAAGGCGTGACCTTCTCCCGCGCCAAGGAGTACGACGGCACCCTGACCCGCGCCGGCAACGGGCGTGTTCACTACGAACCCGTTCCCTTCCACGACGTGGTCATGACGATGCTTCGCGAGACGGGCCGCGCTCGGGTTCTGCTGAACACGACCTTTGTCCGATCTGCCTACGACGGGGACCAGAAGCGCATGCGTTGGATCGATGTGATCCGGAGAGGCAAGCGCTACCGCGTCCACGCCCGCACCTTCATTGATTGCACGGGCAGTGGTTTCCTGGCCCAGACCGTGGGCTGCGAGACCATGCTGGGCGCTGACGCCAAGAGCCGCTTCGACGAACCCTCCGCCCCCGAGGAGCCCCACGACACGCTGAATGCCCTGGAGCTCTGCTACCGCATCCGCCCGAGTGCCGACCCCGTTCGCCAGCAGCTCCCCGAAGGCCGATCCGCGCGTCGTGGCGGGGCCGCTTGGCCGCTTCCCAGCGGCGACAAGTTCGTCAACACCTGTGGCGGTCTCGCCCCCGGCTGGCTACTCATGAAACTCGGGTATGAGGGTGCCCGCAAGGAACTGGAGCTCCGGGCCCAACAGCATTGGCACTGGATGCAGAAGGAGCGCTTCCCCGAGTACGAGTTCGACTCCTTTGCACCGATGCTCGCCATCCGCGAGAGCCACCGCATTGTCGGCGAATACGTGCTGCGCCAGCAGGACGTCATGACGCACATCAGCAAGAGCCCCCATCCCGACCTCGTCGCCATCGCCGACCATCCCATGGACACGCACGGGGCCGGCGGCGGACTCGGGGCCGTGGCCACCCCCTATGGCATCCCCTACCGGTGTCTGGTTCCCAAGGGCCCGTGGCAGAACCTGCTGGTGGCTTGCCGTGGGGCCAGCTTCAGCCACATCGCGGCCTCCAGTTGCCGTCTGAGCCGCACGATTATGGCACTCGGCCATGCTGCAGGGCTTGCCGCTGCCGAATCCTCCCGCACCGGCGTGCCCGTGGCAGACGTAGACATTCCCGGCATTCAGGCCCAGTTGCACATGCCTCCGAAGTAGGGAGCGCCACCATGCAAGTCAACGTCGTCCCCCATGGTTCCGCCGCCTACGCGCAGACTGTCAAGCTGCGTCAGGATATGCTGCGTACGCCGCTCGGCCTGACGCTCACGCCAGCGCAACTGGCCGCCGAAACCGACCAAGTCCATCTGGCCGCCTTCGATGGCGAGGATGTGGTCGGCTGTCTGGTGCTCAAACCCCTTCCCGATGGCAGCATGCAGATGCGCCAGGTCGCCGTCTTGCCGGCACGTCAGGGCGAGGGCATCGGGCGGCAACTGGTGCTGCGATCCGAAGAGGAATGCCGCAAGCGCAACGTTTCTCGTCTCATCCTGCACGCCCGTGAGACCGCCAGGGGCTTCTACCTGAAGCTCGGCTACGATGTCGAAGGCGAGCCCTTCGAGGAGGTGAGTGTGCCCCATATCGGCATGGCGAAACAGCTGGACTGACCCCGTTTCTCGAATAACCTGCACCGTGCCCCCGTCCTACGTAAACAGCACTTGCGCGATCCGTGTTGGCACATCTTCCGTTCCGGTGCGTCAGAGCAGTAGGACAGTAGTGATTGTCGAACATCCCAAGCACGTCAAGGAGGTCTCTCGATGAAACGCGTCGCCACAGGTATCACGCTTCTCTTCCTGGTCGCCGGCCTACTGGGCTCCACTGCATCCGGGGCAGATCTCGGAGGCGGGGTCCATCTGCGGGTGGGGGGACGCTACCTACAGCTGGACATTGCGACCACCGCGCCGATTATCGTCTACGATGGCGTCTACTACCAGCAGACCGTGGAGACCACGTCCATGTTGGTTCCGGTAACCATGGACGTGCCGCAGACCAGTGCTGTGATGGTGCCCCCATACGCCTCGGAAATCCTGATCAACGGCGTGGGCTATCCCCTGGAACCGGAACGCCGTGCGCGGACGATCGAGGTCGTGACCGGCACGGTCCAGAAGACCGTCTACGAGCCCCAGGCAGTGGAGACCACGGTGTACGTGCCCACTGACCGGACCACCGTCACTGGTTCCGTGTACTTCGTGTCCCGCACCTCCAGGACTGGCTGGGTCCAGGTTGGCGGGGTCACCGTGCACAAGGGCAAACGCCACCCACACTACAAGAACTGCAAGCCTCCCACCAGTGTGGTCGTGGTGGATGGTGTGTGGCGCTATCGGGATGGGCACAAGACCGTGCCACTCCGGCGAGCCCCCGTCAGAAAGCCTGTGGTCGTGAAGCCGGGCCACCGCGATCCGGTCATCAAGGTTCAGCCGAGCAAGTCCCGTCGCAGATACCCCTGGTGGTAGGCGCGGCGCTCCGCCTCATTGCCCGGCAAGGGTCACTTGGCCATCCGCCAGGTCCACGGTCATGGCCGGAACTGCGCCCCCGATGGCGGGGAACCGGAGCTGTTCGCCACGCAACTCGGGAAGTCGAGCCGGATCGCCCTTGAG
>JABGQJ010000703.1 GCA_018648945.1 Victivallales bacterium | reverse complement strand
AGCCCTTCGACCAAGCGCCCGGGCCACGGGTCTGGTTGGGCTGGGTTAAGGTGGCCCCAAACCTGCCCGAAGCCCATGGGCTCGAGTTTGGCTTGGCCGGGGGGCGTGGTGTCCATCAGGAAGAGCACGATGCCCTTGACAATGCCGCCTGGTCAGACAGCGCCACGGTCACTTTCGGCGCCGACGGTGAAGCGGACCATTGGTTCGACGGGGACACCACCTTCTTCGGGGCGGATGTGGTCTACAAGTACGACGCTCCTCGGGAACACGGGGCCGGGGATCTGACGGTGCAATCCGGCTACCTATGGCGCCGGAAGGACCTCGAACTGGTCGATCACGTTCTTCCCGGAGCACCCGTCGGCGAGGATCGCGTGGATACACAAGATGGCTACTATGCCCAAGCCGTCTATGGCTTCCGCCCCCGGTGGCGGGCCGGACTGCGCTGGGAGCAGGTGGGCCTGACCAACAGCAGCGAGCTCCCCGACGGTACGAGCCAGTCGTTCGGCGACTCAACCAGACTGTCGGCCATGCTCGATTTCTCGCCTTCGGAGTTCTCCCGCCTGCGCCTGCAAGTGGCTCGTGGGGAGTATGCGACCGACGACGGCGATGAGGAAGTCTGGCAGGTTTCCGTCCAGTGGATGATCTCCCTGGGAAGCCATGGTGCCCACAAGTTCTAGAACACAGATAGAGAATAGGAGATACGGGCCAATGGATACACGGCACAACCACTCAGCAGGACGCTTGGCCATGTTCTTGGCAAGCGGCATCTGCGCATTCGCCACCGTAGCTGCGGCGAAACCCCTGCGGATTGTCACGACCACCAGTGACCTAGCGTCCATTGCCCAGGCGGTGGCGGGCGATGCTGGCACCGTGACGAGCATTGCCACGGGACGACAGGATCCCCACTTCCTCCAGGCCAAGCCCAGCTACATCATGCGGGCTCGCCGGGCGCAGCTCTGGATTCGGGCCGGCATGGAGTTGGAGATCGGCTGGGGAACGCCAATCCTGGATGGCGCCCGCAACCCAAAGATCCGCGAAGGGGCCCGTGGCCACCTCGACGCATCGGGCGACATCGTCCGGTTGGGCGTGCCCACGCAACGGGTCACGCGAGCCATGGGCGACGTGCACCCTTCGGGGAATCCGCATTACTGGCTCGACCCGTTGAATGGACGGATTGTGGCCCAGACCATGTGCGGTCGCCTCTGCGAATTGGCACCGGCACAAGCCGACGTGTTCCGCGCGAACCTGGCCAGCTTCATCGCCGAGCTGGATTGCAGGATGTTCGGGCGGGAACTGGTGGCACAGGTCGGCGGAAAGCACCTCTGGACACTGTTGCTGGGGGATACGTTGGACGCGGATCTCACTGCCCGTGGCCTGTCCGGCAAGGTTGGTGGCTGGTACGGCACGCTTCGCCCTCACCGAGGCAAGCAGATCGTCACCTATCACCGAAGCTGGAACTACTTCACCGACCGTTTCGGTCTCGAGATCGCGGCGGAATTGGAGCCCAAGCCAGGCATCCCCCCGAGTGCATCACACTTGGTGGCAGTGATGAAGACGGTGAAGCGGGAGAACGTGAAGGTGCTGCTGGTCGAACCATTCTACAGTCGCCGGTCCGCAGACCTAGTGGCAAGGAAGACGGGCGCAAAGGTCGTCGTCTGCGCGAACTCGGTGGGGGGACAGAAAGGGACAGAGGACTACCTGAGCATGTTGGACCAGGTCGTGAAGCATCTGGAGGAGGGGTTGTGACGGAAATGGTGGACCGCATCGCGCCGAGCGAACAGGAAGCTGCAACCGCGGGGATGGACAAGCAACCCATCATTACCTGCGAAGGAGTCTGCATTGCCTACGGGAGCGAGGATGTGGTGCATGACGTGGCGGTGGCGGTGGCGCCGGGAGCGTTCCTGCCGTTCGTCGGGCCCAATGGAGCGGGGAAGACAACCCTGCTGAGGGCCATTCTTGGACTCCTGAAGCCCCGCGAGGGCCGAATCGTCACTCCGTTCACCTCGCGCGCGCCAGGCTATGTGCCGCAGGAGAAGGCCCTGGATCAGATCTTCCCCGTCTCGTTGCGGCAGATTGTCGCGATGGGGCTATATCCCGAACTGGGTGTCTGGCGACGCCCATCGAGACGGCAGAAAGCGCGCGTTGACGAATCATTGGCGCAATTCGGACTCGCCGAACACCAGAGGAAGTCCTTCGCCGAACTGTCCGGCGGCATGCGCCAGAAGACACTGATCGCGCGGGCATTCGTCAGTCGGGCGGACGTCTTCATCATGGACGAACCCACGTCGGAGCTTGACGAGGAGGCCGAGACGGAGGTGCTGGAGCACCTCTACCGATTGAGCGCTGAGAATGGCAAGACGGTGCTGATCAGTCACCACGGTCTCGACCGGATCGCGGAACTGGCCCCTTCAGTGCTCATGTTCGACCATGGCCGAGCGCGGCTGGTGAAGACCGAAGAAGCCATGGCCGAGCGCTGAGGCAGTGCACCTTGGGCCGGGGCACGGAGAAACACGAAAAAGGAGAAGACGACCTTCCTGGGGCGTCTCATATATGGCATGAACGATACTGGTTTGACTGATCTGGTGCAGATGTTCCCCTACGCGGTCGTGGGAGGGATTGTGATCGCCGCCGCGTGCTCGCTATTGGGGGTGTTCGTCATCCTCAAGCGCGTTGTGTTCATCGGCGTAGCACTCTCGGAAGTGGCTGCATGTGGCATTGCGACGGCCCTCGTTTGTGGATTCCACCCGTTCATCGGTGCCAGCGCCTTCTCGCTGGCGGCGGTGACGGCTCTGGCCCAACCATTCGAGCCCAAGAGGCTCCCCAAGGACGCATTTCTGGGCGTGCTGTTCGTGCTGGCGGCAAGTGTCAGCATCCTGCTTGTGTCGAAGAGCGGCTTTGGGCTGCATGAGGTCAAAGCACTGCTCTATGGCGATCTGATCCTCACCTCGAAACGGGACCTGGTGATCATCCTCGCCACGCTGTTGCCGGTGGTCGCTTGCCTCCTGCTCTTCCTGCGACCAACGCTGTTCACGTTTCTGGATCGCGATGCGGCGCTCGCCATGCAGTTGCGGGTGCGAGTCTGGGAGTTGCTGTACTTTGTGGCTCTGGGGTTGGCAGTCTCCGCCGCATCCAGCGTGGCGGGGGCTCTGTTGGTATTCTGCTATTTGGTCGTCGCTCCCGCCGCGGCCCTCCTGCTTAGCAGACGGCTGTGGCTAGTCATGACCTTGGCGGCAGGCATTGCCATCGCCTGCACTGTGATCGGCATGGTGCTGTCATTCACGCGGGATCTCCCGACCAACCAGACGATCGCCGTGTGTACGTGTGCGGCGTTCGTTGTGGCGCTGGGCTGGGCCGGGGTGAGGAGGTGTCGCGTGGGATAGACCGGAGATATGCCCTCCTCCTCTGCTGACAGAAGGCTCACAGCGCCGTCGGGCAACCGGGGGGATGGCAGACAGGCAAGCGTGAATAGTCCCGCACCACGTATGGTGCAAATCCGAGTTGGCAAGTACCCGAGTGGAGACAGAAGATGAAACTGCGAACAGCGGCAATAATGTCCGGATGTGTTCTGGGCTGGAGTGGGAGTGCGTGGGCGGCCGACGAGATCCCGGCCGCGCCACAGGTGATGGAGACCATGGAGGTCCATGGGAAGAGGATAGAAGACCCCGTGCGGGAGCCGTTGACGCCGACTGCCAGCCAGGAACTGACGGCGGTCACCATCCCCAAGCTGGAACTCGAACTCAGCCGACCCCGTAGTGCCACCGAGGCGCTGAACTACTCGCCATCGTTCCACCGCAAGCGCAAGGGTCGCAAGAATTCCTTGTCCCTGACCATCCGTGGCGCAGGCAACGCAAATGTGCTCTTCGACGGCATCCATCTTGGCACCAAGGAAGATGTGCGGTTCGCGGACTACCTGCCCGCCTCCCTCCTACAAGAGGTCCGGATGATCCGGGATTCGACGGGGCTGCTCTACGGCCCTCCACAGCTCAGCGGCGCCGGTGGCGTCATGGGTTATGGCGGGGTGATCGACTTCCGTCTTCTGGATCCACCGGAGG
>JABGQJ010000702.1 GCA_018648945.1 Victivallales bacterium | reverse complement strand
GTCGCCATCGCAGCTCTGTTCACCGGATGCCGCATCATGCGATCCTCCAATGCCATCGTCTGGGAATGCCGCCAAGAGGGCCTGGCACGCCTGTTGTTGCGGGATCTCAACCGCGCCATGGATGCCTATGCGAAGGAGAGCGGCGACGAGACGGTCACCATCACCTCGGGGCGCCGCTCGCTCCGACACCAGGCCAGGCTCATGGCCGCCTTCTCCCAAGAGCAACTCATGGGGATGTACGGCCGAAACGGCACCCCTGGCTACATCGAGGCCATCGGCGACCTGCGAAAGGAGAAGCAGCGCGACCCCACGGCCGACGAGGTCTACGAAATCCTGCGGACCCGGGAGGATGGCTTCATCTCCAGCCACCTCTACGGCGGCGCGGTGGATATCGCCAGCAGCGGCGTGCAGGACATCCCCGCTCTTCGGGCGCAGCTCGCCGCCTGCGGTTTCCGCACCCTCGACGAGCGCAGTCTGGGCATCAACTGCATCCACGCCACCCATACCGACGTGCCCAAGAGTATCGTCCGCGAGTAGGTGTGGGAGGGGGAATGGAATAGTGGAATGATGGAAGAGGGGAGAAGGCGAAGAGGGGGAGTGGAAGAGGAGGGAGAATGGCGAGGAAATCGGACCAATCGGTCGGATCAGTCGGATCGGACGAATCCTGGAGCCGGCCCATGTCCGCGCTCAACCACCATTCCACCATCCCACCATTCCACCATCCCACCTAATTCCACCATTCCACCATTCCACCATTCCATCTCCCCTTCGTCCCCATCGCGCGGGACGTTCGGGAAACCAAGCTCTATAGTACCGGCGCATTGTTCCCGAATACCCGAACCCGACACTAGGAACCGGACGAATGGACGACCTGAAAGCGCGCAGTTTCGCCTACCACGCTAATCCCACCCCCGGCAAGATTGCCCTCCGCACGACCACCCCGTGCGAGACGGCCAACGATCTGTCGCTGGCCTATACACCTGGCGTCGCCCAGCCCTGCCTGGAGATCGCGGACAAGCCCGAGACCGTCTGGGACTACACCGCCAAGGGCAACATGGTTGCCGTGGTCAGCGACGGCACCGCCGTCCTCGGCCTCGGCAATATCGGCGGCGCCGCCGGCATGCCCGTGATGGAGGGCAAGGCCGTGCTCTTCAAGCGCTTTGCCGACATCGACGCCTTCCCCATCTGTGTCAAGAACATGGAAGGGCCCGACGGCAAGACCGACCCCGCCAAACTCATCGCCCTCACCGCCGCTCTGGAACCCACCTTCGGCGGCATCAACCTTGAGGATATCGGTGCCCCCGCCTGCTTCGAGATCGAGACTGCCCTCAAGGAAGAGATGGACATCCCCGTCTTCCACGATGACCAGCACGGCACCGCCATCATCTCCCTCGCCGGCATCATCAACGCCCTCCCCTTCGTGAACAAGAAGATCGAGGACATCAAGGTCGTCGTCAACGGCGCAGGCGCGGCGGGTATCGCCTGCATCGAGTTCTACATCTCCGCTGGCGTCAAACGCGAAAACGTGATCATCTGCGACTCGCGCGGCGTCATCTACAAGGGCCGCACTGCGGGCATGAATCCCCAGAAAGAAGCCCTCGCCAACGACACCGACGCACGCACCCTCGCCGACGCCATGGTGGGTGCAGACGCCTTCCTCGGGGTCTCGGTCGCCGACTGCGTGACCAAGGAGATGGTCGAGAGCATGGCCCCCAACCCGGTCATCTTCGCCATGGCCAACCCCGTCCCCGAGATCTTCCCGGCCGACGCCTATGCGGCAGGCGCCGCCGTCGTGGGCACCGGTCGTACCGACTTCCCGAACCAGGTGAACAATGTCCTCGGCTTCCCCGGCATCTTCCGTGGCGCTCTCGATACTCGCGCCCTGGACATCAACGAGGCCATGAAACTGGCCGCCGCCGAGGCCCTCGCCGAGATCGCGTGCGAGGAGATCCCCGCCGAGATCAAGGCCTATCTCACCAAGGCCTACCCAGAGGACGCCGCCGCCGGCATGTTCGATGGCGAGCGCCCCGTCAAGCCCACCTATGTGATCCCCAAGCCCTTTGATCCCCGCGTCGTGCCCCGAGTCGCCCGCAAGGTAGCGGCGGCGGCCATCGCCACCGGCATGGCCCGCAAGACGATCGAGGATCTGGACGCCTACGAGGACCATGTCCGCGACCGCGTCGCCGCCTCCCAAGGCTAACTGCGGCCCCAACAGAGTGGCGCTGAACACGTTCTCCCTCAGGCACGGGTTGACGCCGTGCCTGCTTGCGCCTATGGTGTTCGAAGGGGCGAATGTGCTAGGTAGGCGTCTGCTGTGCATGCGAGTTCCACCATGACTCTTCGCGCCGAAAAGCCCGGGACGACGCGCCAGAGCAACTCCCAGGCGGAGTTGCTCAATGGGTAGCCTGCGTGTGCGCCGGGGGAACATGGCGGCTCGGCTCCTCTCTGGCGCACTCCTCCTGGCCTGCCTTGGAGCTGTCGCCGCCGAACTGACCGTGCACCTGCAGTTCCCCGCCGGGGATCTCTCGGTCGAGAAGGGGCGAAACGGCGCCAGGATCCTGCTGGCGGACGGGACCTACGATGGCAATCGGCCAGGCCTACCGTTCCTGCCAGTACGCTACACGCGTGTACGCCTGCCCGCAGGCGCACGCGTTTTGGGGGTGAGCGTCGACGGGGTGACCGAGGAGCGGGTCGCGACCGGGATCGACGTGCCGCCGACGCAGCGCTTCACGTCCCCGTCACTGCCAACTCCGGCAGCCATTGCACCGGATGCCGAAATCTACGGCACAAATGGCCTCTACCCCAAGCAAATCGCCAGCGCCGACCATGCAGCGACAATGCGGGGCCTCCGCTTCGTCCCACTGCGCCTGAATCCCGTCCGTTGGAACCCGGTCACTCGCGAGCTGTTCTTCGCCCGGACCCTGACCGTCACCGTAGAATACGCGTCAGCAACGCGCGCTGCCGTCACCACGCTCAACCCGAACAGCCGCAACGGTGGTAGAATCACAGCCGGGCTGCGCGGGCAACTGCTCAACCCCGACGACTTCGCAATCGAGAGCAGCAGTACTCAGACTAGGGGTGCCTGCGACTACCTCATCATCACCGAGGGGGCGGCATTGGTCACCGCCTTCGAAGCCCTCGGCGCGCACCGGGCAACCAGCCAGGGCCTGACCTACGAGGTGAAGACCGTCACCGACATCGCCGCCGCCTACTCGCGAACCCGTCCGGACGGCGGTGCCGACGATCAGACCGCGATCCGGCGCTGCATCCAGGACTACGTGGCCAACCACGACACCGCCTACGTCGTCCTTGGCGGCGACAACACCGTCGTCCCTGACCGGGACACCTACGTGTACGTTCAGGACGATATCGCCGACGGCACGATCCCCACGGACCTCTACTATGCGGGGATCGATGACGGCACCCATGACGACGCCTGGGACCAGGATGCCGACGGAACCTACGGCGAATTGGACAGCGCCGAGGGGGATCTGGTCCCCGACGTCATGCTCGGGCGCATCCCCATCCGCGCGGCTGCCGATGCCACCGCCTACATCGCCAAACTGCAAGGCTATGAGGCCGCAGCTCATGCCCATGGCTACACCCGCCGCATCCTCTTCGCCGGAACCCTCCTCTGGGGCAGCTCCTCGACCCGGACCGACACCTGCGACGATGGCCTGCCAACCTATGTCGGGCGATCCGCTTGCGATGCCGAGATCTGGTCGCGACGCGCATACCGCGACTTCCTGCAGGTATACGGATTCGACGGCGACCCCGCCCACTTTCTCACCGATACGGTGACCTCCTGGGATACCACTCTGGGGACAGGTGCCAACGGCAGCTACTCGGCCAACGCCAGCCACCTCGTGGACCAGATCAACGCAAATGGCTACTACTTCCTCCACTCCAGCACCCACGGAAGCACGACGTCCTGGCAGATGGAGCACAGCACCAACTTCGGCACCGGCACTGTAGCCAGTCTCACCCAGACTGTCCCCGTCGTCACAACGATGGCCTGCTGGAGCAACCAGTTCGACGCCGGCAGCGATCCC
>JABGQJ010000701.1 GCA_018648945.1 Victivallales bacterium | reverse complement strand
CCGAGCTTGACGGGCGGCTTGGCTGTCCCGGCTGGTTTGGCCTTCACTGGCGGCTCTACAGGCACCGGTTTGGGGGCCTTCGGCGGCTCGGGGTCCGGGGAGGGAACCTTGACTGGCGGCTCGTCCTTGATCAACGGCCCAATCTTGACCGGCGGTTTGGGGGCCACCGGCGGCTTGGCCTTCACTGGCAACTCCACAGGCGCCGGTTCCGGGGCCTTCGGCGGCTCGGGTTTTGGGGTCGGCGGCTTGGGGGACGGAGGAGCCGGCTTCGGGGGAACTGGTTTTTTGACCGGCTCGGGTTTGGGTGGCTTCGGCGCGTCTGCCAGGCGCAGGATCGCGGCTTCAGAGACCTTCCAGGTAGAGCCGCCAGTGGCACGAAGCATGGTCCATTCGTTGGTGGCAGTCTTGCGGACAGACAGGTTGATGTGCATCGCGCGACCCGCCTCTGGCTTCACTGCAAGTGCCGTCCACGGGATGCGCCACTCGCACACCCAGACCTCCCCGGAAACGACCTTTGCCGAGTACCCAACGCCCTGCCCCGCCCGTTTGGCGGCGCCTTCGTTCTTGGATGCCTCCGGACTACTCTCGAAATGGCCGGTTGGGTAGCCGCGCAGAACGGCAATCGGCGCGGTGCCCTGAGCCACCGCCACTTCCACGGCATCGCAACGGCCCCAGTCATTGCCCAGAACAAGGGGCTTCGCGGCGGAAACACGATTCTCGAAGGCGACGAACAGAGCCTCTCCATCCCACCGCAACCAGGCGCGCGAGGGGAAGCGGCTCCGTCCTCCTTGCAGGTTCTCCTGAACCGCCAAGGGCTGGTTGGCGGCCTGCCACTCCCCGACCCCAAGCACCCCATCAACCACCGGGGGAACGCCCGAAGCGATGGCAAACTCATCGAGTGGGACCTTGGGCATCTCGGGACGGGGCACAACGACCCGTTTCACAGGCAGATGCGCCACCGGCCACTCGGCGCGCAACGCGCTGCGCTTGAGCCCGATCAAGGCAAAGGGGATCGGCTGGAAGCCAGGCAACTCGGCAAAGACGGGGGAATCGGGCTTGAGCAGAAAATCGAGCGCCCTGGCATTCACGAAGCCCGGGTCATCGGCCACCTCCAGATTCGCCTCCGCCGCATGGAACGCCTCGCCACTGAGGAAGTCCTTGCAGCGAACGGCCACGTTGTTGCGCACCACATTCAGACGGGGGCGCTGCCAGGAACTGAAGAAGTCCTTGAGGCTGGGATAGCGCTCGGCATAGGGGGGCTTCGTGATATCCACATCATCGACGAGGCGCTTCTTCATCAACCCATGCTTGGCCGGATCGAAGTAGTCCCGCCAGCGCTCGTCGCTCCAGTGGGAGTGCCCGATGGCCCGGTCGCAATCGACAAACACGTTGTTCTCGAAGGCATTGGCATGGCCGCCGTGGGTGAAGATCGCGCCCATGCTGCCACCCGAACTCCGCCCCGCCTTGTAGAAGACATTGCCGAACACAGTCTCGCCCACGTCTCCGTCGTCGAAGTAGATGGCATTGTTGCCGTGCCCGAGCGGGGTGCCGATATGGTGCCAGAAGTTGTAGCGCAGGACGTTGCCCTGCCAGGCTGGGTTGCGTCCCTTGTAGAAGGCCCCGCAGTCGTCGGTCTCCAGGCAGACATCGTGGATCTCGTTGTACTCGATAAGGCAATCGTTGGCACTGCCCAGGATGGCGCTGTGCGGCGCATCGTGGATCAGGTTGTGGTCGGCACGCAGACCGACGCCGGTCAGATGCAACCCGCCGGCGTAGGTGCGTTGCCGGCGCGCAAAGTGATGGATATGGTTGTTCGTGGCGCGGTGCCGACAGGGGGTAAGAGTCCTGGGGTCGCCGCCCTTCAGGAGGATGCCGCCAGTGCCGATGTCATACACATCGCAGCTGTCAACACGACAGTCCTCGCCGCCGGTAACCGATATCCCATAGCCACCCGTGTGACGCACCGTGCAGCCAGCGACGCGCACGCGTTGACTGTCGCGGATCTCGATGCCGCCGCCGCGCACAAGCTCGAACGTGAGTCCCTCCAGCCGCAGGTCACTGGCGCCGGCAACCTGGAGCAGCGGCTCGGTCAACATGGAAAGCCGAACGGGGCCCGTGGTCCCCTTGGGGGGCCAGAAATACAGCAGGCCCTGGTCGCGGTCCAGGTAATACTCGCCGGGGCGGTCCAGCTCCTCGAGGAGATTGAAGGCATAGTAGCGGCGGGCGCTGCGCGCTCGCCCGATGCCGTAGCCATGGGGCGCGGCCAAGGTCACGGTACGCTCTTCGGGATCGATCGTGCCGACCCGGATAGACTCCTCGAACCAGTCATAGCACCAGTACCCATTCAGATACAAATCCTTGGCCTGAGACCAGCGAGCGTGGCGGGGATCTGCGTACTTGAAGACTCCGGGCCGCTTCGGGCTGGGATCACGACTCGTGCTGCCTCGATCCACAATCCGGGCCACCACCGCCCAATCGGGGCTGTTGGGCCAGCGCGCCAGCTCCATGCGCTCGCCGCCATAGAAGAGCTCGAGCACGGGCACGCCTCCCCGGAAGCGAACTGGCAGCCGCCCGTAATCAGCAATCTGGAACGCCTTCAAGTTCACCACCTTCGTCTTCCTGCGCGCCGCCGCTGGCAGACGTTCGAGGATCGCCTTGTCGGTCACTCGGGAGAACGCATCAAGCGGCAATGGCTTCGCGCCACTAAGCAGCGGCCTCTCGCCGGGAGCGCTGCGATAGACCACTGGCGCCTCCGGGCTGCCGCCATCCGCCGTCCCGAGCAGAAAGGGAGCCTGTCGTTCATAGCGGCCGCCATGGACCCAAACGGTCACCCCGTCCTTGCCCAAGCCTCGCTGCCTGGCCTCCGCCACCGCCTCACGAGCGCGTTCCAGCGTGCCGAACGGGAATTCCGCGCTGCCCGTGCCGGTGGCGCTGCCGCGCGGCGCCACGTGAAACTCCACGGTCGAAGCCATGCTTGCCGCCATCATGACCAGACAACCTGTTTTGAACCATGCCATGGGATATCGCCTTCCAAGTGTCAGTACCGGAATGTACCTTGGCTACCAACACGCACAAGCGACCCTTCAGCAGACCATTTCCCACGGTGACGGCTTGACAGAGAGGCGACTCAGTATCATATAACCGCGGCTCGTTGCGCATGCGGGGAAAAAATCCCCGGGGACCAGTCCACTCGGCGCGCCACGACAAGCATATCTTCACTGTGCCTCAGGTTACCGAGGGTGTTCATGGCCGAAAGCTCAACTATTCCACCACAGGAAGCGCAAGAGTTCCTGTTCTTTCGCAATCGCGCCGACACGCGTCGCATGATCGTGGAGACCCAGGATGTGCGCAAGGTCTACAAGATGGGCAAGATCGAGGTCCACGCACTGCGTGGCGTCGGGATGTCCATCTACGAGGGGGAGTTCATGGCCATCATGGGCCCTTCCGGTTCCGGCAAATCCACCTTCTTCAACATGATCGGGGGGTTGGACAAACCCACGGGCGGCAAGGTCTTCATCGACGAGGTGGACATCGCCCAGCTCGATGCCTATGAGCTCGCCTGGCTCCGCTGCCGGAAGATCGGCTACATCTTCCAGTCCTTCAATCTGATCCCCGTGATGACCTGCGTCGAGAATGTGATGCTGCCGATGACCTTCGCGGGGGTGCCGGGCGAGGAAGCCTTCCAGCGCTCCTGCGACATTCTCCGCCAGGTCGGCCTGGGCCATCGGCTGACCCACAAGCCGCCGCAGATGTCCGGCGGGCAGCAGCAGCGCATCGCCGTGGCCCGTGCCCTGGCCAACCGGCCCGCCATCCTCCTGGCGGATGAGCCTACCGCCAACTTGGATTCGAAGACCGGCCAGGAGATCATCGATCTGATGGTGAGTCTTTGCCGCGACTTGGGAGTCACCGTGATCTGCGCCACCCACGACATGAAGATGCTGGACAAGTGCGACCGCGTCGTCTGGATCCGCGATGGTCGCTGCGACCGCGTCGAGGACCGCGCCAACATCGACATCCAGGTTGGGGAGATGTCCCATGAGTGAGCGCAAGGTCCTG
>JABGQJ010000700.1 GCA_018648945.1 Victivallales bacterium | reverse complement strand
GTATTCCATGAGCTCCAGATCGCTCCAATGGACCAGGTCCGGCGAAGTCCGCCGTGCCACCGAGCGGTAGACATCGGTCAGGCGGAAGTAGCACACGTAGCACTCTTCCTCAGTGGACCAGAAGAGCACGTTCTGGCTGTCGTACCACCAGTTCTTCACCTCTGGCGGCTTGGGAGGCAGCATGGGGCCGTCCTGCAGCGGATGCCACTCGATGCCGTCTGCAGAACCGTACAGGAACAGCCCGCTGTCACAGTGTCCGCCCACGCCCTTGAAGCGGACGGCGGGGTCGCTGGCGGGATTCTCGTCGATGAACGGCGCGAAGTTGTGCTCCACATCGCCCTTGCCAAAGAGGATCACGTTGTTGCGGGCACATCCCGCCACCTCGTGGAACGAGAGTTCGGGTCGCTCCCAGTGGATGCCGTCGTCGCTCAGCGCCACACAGGTGCATTGCGCGTGGTTCTTGTCGTTCGCCGAGACCGGCATTCCCCGGTAGTACAGCAGGAATCGGTTGCCATCGCGCAACACCGTGCCGTATCCGCAGAGCGGTCCCTCCCAGGGCCGGTCAAAGGTGAAGACCCGTCCGGCCGACACCGGACGCAGTAGCTCCAGGCGGGTGTTGACCATGTCGGCGACGAGGGTGCGGTCCACGAAGGGCTCGAGGCGGTGGCCGATGGCATAGGGGCTCATGAATCTCGTCTCCTGGCAAGTTCACGGATGGCAGGCACACGCCAGAACATACACTGCCTGGTTCCGCGCGCATACCACTTGGGCATGGCAAGGGCTCCCATGCGATGGGGTTTCGCGCGGGTGCAGATTGCTGTCGGTGGTCGGGAGTGGGCCGGGTCAGGCCTGCTCGGCCCGTTCCCGATGGAGACTGGGATCGACCACGGCCGCTGCCGCTGCCACCTCCAGTTCCCCGCTGAGGAAGGTGCGGACCCGTTCGGCCACTTCGGCTGGTCGCTGGATGCAGTCCAGATGGCCTACGAACAGCGTCGGCATATGGGAGGCGGCGAGGAGCCGCTTCACTCGGCGCAACTGCTCCGCGTAGACCTTCTGGAGCTTCTGGTCGGCCATCTTGGTGCCCTCCCGCTCGAGTCGCTCGAGCATGGCGCGCTGGGACTGGACCACTTCGCCCAGGTCACGTTCCATGAAGACCACCCGGTAGTTGTGCTGTGGGCCGCGGGGCAGACGGAACAGCAAGGGGGCAACGACCTTGACGGCCTTGCCCTTCGCCTCGTCGAGCCAGCTGTTGTCCTTTCCCAGAGCCTTGACCCGTTCATCTTCGAAGTAGCCATGCTGGTTGCTGTCGTCGGCCTTCCGCTTGTCATCGCTACAGGCCTCGAAGCCGCCTGCCACAAGCATCTGCATCATCATCGACGTGCCTGACCGGGGCAGCCCGCTGACCACGACGACGGTGTCGGCGATGGCCACGTCGTCGGGCGGCGCGATCGGGGTGCCGAGCTTGAGTACTTCCTCGTCCGAGGCCATGGTGCGGCGGGTGGGGGCACTCCCTTCCTGATCGTCCTCCATCTCGCCCGATCTGAGGGCGGCGATCCGCTCCCGTGCCTCGTTGCCTTCCTGGCGCCACGACTTGGCCTTGGCGGGATCGTGGAAGTACTTCTCGTAGGCGACTGCCAGCAGGCGGTGGGCTTCGGGGTAGTTCGGGTTCTGGTGCACAGCTGTCTGGAATGCCTCTACCGCCCGTGGCACACGGCCCTGGCGCAGGAAGGCGAGCCCGAGGAGGTAGTGGCCGACTGGGTTGAAGTGCTGGAGCGACACGGCGGCCAGAGCGGACTCCGCCGCCGACTTCTTGCGCCCGAGACCAAGCAACGCCCGGCAGAGCCCCAGATGGGCACGCGCGCTCTGTGGGTCGTCGGCGATGACTTCCCGGAAGCACTTCTCCGCATCCTGCCACTTGCGCAGGAGGTTCATCGCTTGGCCAGCCCGCAGATGGGCGTGCTGGTTGCCGGGCATGAGTTCGCTCAGCTTTTTGAAGACAGGCAAGGCCAGCTGCGGCTTGTTCTCGGCCACCAGTTGCACGCCCTGGAGCATCATGAACGCAGCTGGGTTCGTCGAGGCGCGAGCGTGGAGCTTACGGATCGCGTGCCGCTCCTTCTCTTCCATATCCTCCGGTTTCTGGTCCTTGTGCTCCTCCTGCCACTCCTTCAGTTCCTCACGTGCCTTCTCGGCATCTGCGATGCGGCCCTTGATGGTGGCCTCCAACGCCTGCCGGCTCTGCTCGATCCGGTCCAAAGCCTGTAGACATTCCACCAGATGCAGGCCGAAGCGAGTTTCTTCGGGGTATCCCTCGAAGAGCTTCTCCAGGTAGGGAACCGCCTCCAGGTGACGTCCTGCGTCCATGTAGGACCGGGCGACGTTGTAGTGCAACTCCCGCACGGTATCGGCGACCGCCTTCTCCTGATTCTCGTTGGGCGGCTCGATGTAGCCCAGGGCGACCAGTTGGTTCACCGCCTCGCTGGCCTCGACCGGATCGATGGCGGTCCCCTCGGGGTGACTGCCGTCCTCGCCCTCCACGTCGTCCCAACTCGGGATGGTGGGGACGTCCTGGTTGCCATCCACGAAGCCGCTGACCAGGGGGACGCCGTCCATGTCCTCGCCCACGGGCAGGTCGAAGAGCCGCAGGATGGTGGGGGTCACATCCAGCAGGGACATGCCATAGATGCGTTCGTCGTGTTTCACGCCGGGACCGGCCATGACGAAGATCCCGTGGTTCCGGTGCTGCACCGCAGGCCCAGCCGGTTCCACCGGCACGTGCTGGGGCCGGAGATGGTCGGGATGGAATCCGTGGTCCGAGACGATGATCACCGTGGTGTCCTCGCCCGCCAGGGCGAGCAGGGCGCCCAGCATCATGTCATGGTAGCGGTAGCCACCCTCGACCACCCCCTTGAACAGCTCGTAGTCCTCCTCATCCACCCAATCCATCCGAGGTGGATTGAAGCGCATGAAGGCGTGGCTGAAATGGTCGATGGAGTCGTAGTAGACCCCCATGAAATCCCAGGGCTCAAGCTGCATGGCCGCGGTGGCGGCCGAATGGATGGTGGTGCATTCGGCTATGGTCTTGGCGAGAGTCTCCAACCGGTGGTCCTTGTCCTGGTCGATCTTCCCGAAGTCCGGAACAAAGGGGCCGATGTGCTCGGCCCCCAGTTCGCAGGGGTGCAGGCGCAGATCGGCCAGGGGTTGGGAGAGGCGAGGGGGGTGGACCGTGCCGGGTCGCATGGGCCAGGGCTTGTCGATGGGCGCGTGGGCCTTGTGGTACATGTCCGACACCATGACGCCGCTGATCGGCTCGGCGGGATGGCTGGGCCACCAGCCGATCACGTTACTCTTCAGGCCCTGCGTCTGCAGGATGTTCCAGATCGCCCGGGTCTTCCGCGAGAGGTTGGTTACCGGGCGGATCGTGCCAGTGGCCGGATCGGGCTCGGTGAAGCCCCAGATGCCATGCTTGTAGGGGCGCTTGCCGGTCGCGATGCTCGTCCACAACGTGGGGGACAGGCTGGGGTAGAGAGTGGCGAGATTCCCCATGACGCCGCGCTCGACGAGCCCGGCGACATTGGGCATCTTCCCCTCATCCATGAGACGGTCGATGACTTTCCAGTCCGCGGCATCCCACCCGATCAACAACACCCGCCGATTGGCCATCTTCTACCCCTGTTCGCTACGTGGATTCCCGTGATTGACTCGTGTCGACCAGTCGCTCGTTGCTTCACGAATCAAGCACATTACAGTCAGGACTGGATGAAGCAAGCCGACGGGCAAGCGATGAGCCCACTGCCTTCCTCCTTCCGTGTGCCACCCGCCGGTTGCCCACAACAAGGCGCCGCGCGAGGCGAAGCGGTGGGGCCTGCCTCGTCGCCTGTCAGATTGGCCTCCGCGGAACCGCACCCGCCCAGCGTCTTCGAGACCCACGCGTCTCCCAACGTGGAGTGCTTGAAGCCCCCTCCGGCAGGCCTATAATACAGAGCTGGCAAGCAGACGACGCATGATGTGGTTCGACGGCCTGGGAAGGCGCAAGGAAGGCGACACCGTATGAGCAGT
>JABGQJ010000070.1 GCA_018648945.1 Victivallales bacterium | reverse complement strand
GGATCCCACAGGCGAGGTGTTTGTGGAAGACGCGGGCGCCAACCGGCTGTTGAGCCGTCCCTCTCGCGCTCCGTATGCATTGTAGTGAGGGACCTTCGCTGCCTGACCAGATTCTCACACGCTGGATGTGTCCCTTTTGTTTGGAGGGGCGATATTCCGTCGAGGACCACTCTGCCAGACTTCCCACCCCCATGGAGACACTGACCTGTGGCCAAGCGCTCAACGAGTAAACACTGGGTTGGCTTTGATCTCGGCGGCACGAAAATGCTCGCGGTGGTGTTTGATGCGGACTGCAAGGTGGTCGGCAAGCGGCGGCGGCGAACGAAGGGCCAGGATGGCATGGAAGCCGGTGTGGCGCGGATCATCGCCACGATCGACGAAGCGCTGACGGATGCCAAGCTGACTCGAGATGCGGTGGCAGGCATCGGCATCGGTTGTCCCGGGCCGCTGGATCTAGAGAAGGGCATCTTGCTCGATACGCCGAACCTCGGTTGGCGGGATGTCCCGTTGAGGGACACGTTGCAGGACACGTTTGGCTGTCCGGCATTCATCATGAACGATGTGGATTCCGGTGTCTATGGCGAGTTCCGCTTTGGGGCGGCGCGGGGCGCGCACTGCGCGGTCGGGGTCTTTCCCGGTACGGGAATTGGGGGTGGGTGCGTGTACGAAGGGAAGCTCATCCGCAGCAAGACGGGTTCGGCATTCGAGATTGGCCATATGCAGGCCGTTCCGGACGGTCCCCTGTGTGGCTGTGGTCGCACGGGTTGCCTGGAGGCCGTGGCCAGTCGTCTGGCCATCGCGTCGGCTGCTGCAACGGCGGCGTATCGAGGCGAGGCGCCCTGTTTGCTCAAGGAGGCGGGCATGGATCTGAGCAATATTCGGAGCGGCACTCTGGCCCGGGCCATCAAGGCGGGGGACCAGGCGGTTGAGCACATTGTCCGTCATGCGTCCAGACTGATCGGCAGCGTGGTTGGCGACGTGGTGAACTTGATGGCCCCGGACGTGGTCGTGCTGGGGGGCGGTCTGGTGGAGGCCATGTCCAAGCTGATCGTCGACGAGGTCCGGTCGGCGGCGCGCGAGCGGGCGATGCCCGTCTTCAGCAAGGCGTTCGCCGTCCGGGCTGCGGCTCTGGGTGACGATGCGTCGGTGCTTGGGGCAGCGGCTTGGGCCGAAGCCCAAGTGGGATCAGGCAAGGCCTAACGGGTGGAGGGAAACATGGTCAAGGAAGTGGAGTTGCACGCGGCGCTGGCCGAAGGGACGGGCGGAAGTCCGGACTCCCCGTTGGCGGTGATCGACATCGGGGCGACCAGCATGCGCATGCTGGTGGCGCAGGTGGCCAAGGATGGGCAAGTCCACGAGTTGGAGGCCTTGCAGCA
The DNA here is from genome assembly GCA_018648945.1 of Victivallales bacterium. Next base: position 17,105 of record JABGQJ010000070.1, on the reverse strand, counting down.
AAGCGTGACTTTGGGCAAGGACGCGTTCACCAGTGGCACGATTGCCCACGGGTCCGTTGAGGACTGCATTGGCGGGCTCCGCAACTTCCTGCGCATTCTGGAGGAGTACCGGCTGGACGTGGATTCCCCGCATGTGCGGGTGGTGGCCACCAGTGCCGTGCGCGAGGCGTCGAATCGGCAGGCGTTTCTTGACCGCGTCTACATTGCCACCAAGTTGGAGGTGGATGTGGTGGACAACGCCGAGGTGGCGCGGTTCACGTACCTTGGCATTCGGCCCTTCCTTGGGAAACGCCCGTTCTCCACGCAGGAGGCGGCGCTACTGGTGGAGGTCGGGGGGGGAGGGACGGAGATCCTTGGTCTGAGTGGTCCCACGGTTCTCTTCTCCCAGGCCCACAGCCTGGGCTCGTTGCGGGTCCGGCACGGGCAAGGCGACCGCCAGCCCGCAGAGAGTGATTGGCCTAGTCTGGTCAGGAACCAGGCCCGAAGGATCGCCGATACGGTGCGCCCGGAGCTGCCTGATTCCCGCCGTGTCCGCCTAGTGGCGATGGGCGGCGATGCCCGGTTTGCGGCTCGCCAGCTCGACCCTGACTGGCTTGGGCACGAGAACGTTCGTCTCTCGACCCGTCGTTGGCGGGCTCTGGCGGAGAAGATTGCGGGCGTGTCGCCGGACGAGCTGGTGCAGCAATACCATCTGACCTATCCTGCGGCGGAGACTCTCGGTCCGGCGTTGCTGGCCTATGCTCTGCTCGCCGAGCAGTTCGGGCTCAAATGGATCTATGTGACCGCCCTGACCATGCGCGACGGGGTTCTGGCCGAGATGGCCAAACCCACGGTGTGGGAGGGTGAATTCACCAAGCAGATCATCCGTTCCGCCGTTCTCCTGGCCCGTCGCTACCAAGTGGACATATCCCACGCGGAGCATGTGGCAAAGATGGCGCGCAAGCTGTTTGGCTTCCTGCGCGACGAACATGGGTTGGGGGCCAGATACGAGCTGATCCTCACCCTCGCCGCGATTCTGCATGAGGTCGGCATGTTTATCAGCAACATGAGTCATCACAAACACTCCTACTACGTGATTGCCAACAGTGACATCTTCGGGTTGGGATCGCGCAGCATCGAGCTGGTCGCGCAGGTTGCCCGCTACCATCGGCGGGCCGAGCCGAAGGCGAGCCACGACGCCTACAGCAGCCTGCTCCGGGATGAGCGGATCGCCGTGAGCAAGCTGGCCGCGATTCTGCGGGTTGCCGATGCTCTGGAACGAACCCATACCCAACGCATCGCCCGCTTGGACTTCGAGCGTCGCAGCGATTCCCTGCTGATTACGGCGCTGGGCCTAACCGATATCAGCTACGAGCAGATGGCTTTGGCGGAGAAGAGCAGCCTGTTTGAACAGGTCTTTGGCCTCCGCGTGCTTTTGGCTCGGCGCAACAACCATGAGTAGACGATGACCGAAGAAGCCCTCTACCTGAATCGCGAACTGAGCTGGCTGGAATTCAATCAGCGGGTGCTTGACGAGGCGGCCAATCCCTCGGTGCCGGCCTTGGAGCGACTCAAGTTCCTGGCGATCACCGCCAGTAACTTGGACGAGTTCTTCATGGTCCGAGTGGGTGGTCTGCGGCTCTTGACGGGCGAGGGCAGGACGACTCTGGATCCGTCGGGGTTGACCCCCAAACAGCAATTGGCGGCGATCCATCAACGGGTCCACCAGATGGTTGCGGAGCAGGAGCGGGTGCTGCTGGAGGAACTGGAGCCATTGCTGGCTGCGGGAGGGATCTACCGGGCTGTAGCGGGGGATCTCTACGGCGAGCAGTGGCAGTACCTCTCGCAGGTCTTCGACGAGGAGATCGGGCGCATCGTGACGCCGGCCGCCGTGCCTGACGTGGCCCGCTTCCCGCTGGTCGCGAACCTGGGCCTGCACATGGCCATCCGCCTACGTCCCCGAGCGGACGATCCGAAGCGGCGGGCGCGCTATGCGGTGATTCCGCTGGGGGGGGCTCTGCAGCGGTTCGTGGCCCTGCCGGGGGAAGGGACGCGGCGGTACGTGCTGCTGGAGGATGTGGTGCGGATCTTTGCGGATAGACTGTTCCCCGGCGAGCGCGTTGCCGAGGCGGTGGTGTTTCGGGTGACCCGGAATGCCGGGATGAATGTGGACGAGGATGGTGCCTCAGATCTGCTGGCCGAGATGGAAGGCGTGCTGGACGCGCGCACCTTCAGTGAGTGCATTCGCTTGGAAATGGAGGCGCAGGCCACCAAGACCATGGCCGACTTCCTGCGCCGTGCGTTGCGGGTGGGCGGCGAAGAGGTCTACACCACTCGTGCCCCGGTGAGTTTGGGCGACTACATGGCGCTGGCCGGGATCGAGGCGGACGAGTCGCTGCGCTATGCCGGCATGCCGCCGCAGGCGTCGCCCAGCGTGGACGCCTCGCTGCCCATGTTCCAGCAGATTGCCAAGGCGGACATCCTGCTCTGCCACCCGTACGAGAGCTTCGAGCCAGTCTTGCGTTTCCTGCGGGAGGCCGCCAGCGATCCGGATGTGTTGGCCATCAAGCAGGTGCTCTACCGGACCAGCCGCGACAGCCCGATCGTCGAGGCCCTGCGGCAAGCCGCAGCCAGCGGCAAATACGTGACCGTGTTGGTGGAGGTGAAGGCCCGGTTCGACGAGGCCAGGAACATCGACTGGGCGCGTCGCTTGGAGATGGATGGGGTGCAGGTGATCTACGGCGTCAAGGGACTGAAGACCCACGCCAAGATCTGCATGGTGGTGCGGCGCGAGCCCGGCGGCATCGTGCGCTACATGCATTTCGGCACCGGCAACTACAACGAACGGACGGCCAAGCTGTATTCGGACATCAGCCTCTTCACCTGCGACGAGGACTTCGGCGCGGACAGTTCGGCGTTCCTGAACGCCGTGGCGGGCTACTCCACCCCACAGGCATTCCGGCGACTCGCGGTGGCGCCCATCGGGTTGCGGGAGAAACTGATCGAGCTTATCGAGGCCGAGACCGAGCGTCGCCGTCAGGGGCAGAAGGGCCGGATCGATGCCAAGATGAACTCCCTGGCGGATACCGATGTGATTGATGCGCTCTACCGTGCCTCGCAGGCTGGCGTCAAGATCCGGCTGAATGTGCGTGGGATCTGCTGCCTGCGGCCAGGTGTGAAGGGGCTGAGCGAGAATATCCAGGTGGTGAGCATCGTGGACCGCTTCCTGGAGCACGCCCGCATCCTCGTGTTCCACCACGGCGGGGACGAGCGGGTGTTCATTTCCAGTGCCGACTGGATGCCGCGGAACCTGCGTCGGCGGGTGGAGTTGCTGGTGCCGGTGGAGGCTCTGGGCTGTCGACGGAAGTTGATCGGCATCCTCGAAGCCTGCCTCAAAGGCACGTGCAAGGCGCGTCGCTTGCTTCCCGATGGGGGGCACGAGCGTCTGGTCGCAGGAGAGAAGCCGGTGCGGACGCAGTGGGCGCTCTACGAGATGGTCACGAAGGCGCTGGCCAGTGGGCGTCGTTCACGGCGGAACGTGTTCGAGCCCCATCGGCCGGAACGGCGCCAGAGCAAGGGCTGAGCTGGCCAGGCCCGTCCTCCCCCGGAGTCGCCGCGAGGGCAAAGAAAACGCCGCACGGTGGATGAACCGTGCGGCGTTGGTTGTCTGGGGAGGTCCCTGCTACTTGTTGCCGAAGCCCTTGAGGAGAGCTCCGGCCTTCTTCTTGGCGGCGTCGGCCCCGCCCTCCACGTTCTTGGTCGCATCGCCAACGGTGTTCTTGAGGAGGGCCTTCTGGATCAGCTCCTGGAGTTGCTGGAGGATCCCCTTCTGCTCGCCGGTCAGCCCCTCCAGGGCAAAGCCTTCCTTCAGGCCGAGCGCTGCCTTGTCGAAGGCGTTGGCGTCGAGGTTGGCCTTGATGGCAGCCACGATCTTGTCGAATCGGCTGGTGGCATCCGCCACCTGTGTCTTGACGTCAGCGACTGCTTCGCCAGCCTTGTCCTCTACCTGCTTCACCTGTTCGGTCGCGTCGTCGATTGTCTTCGCCGTCGCATCGGCAGCGTCCTTGATCGACTTCTCCATGTTGTCCGGAGAGGGCTCCGTCGGGACGGTAATTTTCTCCTCCGCCTCCTTGCTGCAGCCAATAAGTGAGAGGGCGAGAACGGTCACAAGCAGGGCGTCAAGACAACGTTTCATGATTCAAGACTCCTCGGGATGGGTTGCCACCTGTGATAGTGCCACCAGATTAGGGCACCAACGACTCGGATCGCCTACTAGGAGACAGATACGCACGGGGGCAAGTTCCCCCGTGCGGCTCAATATACCCCATGACGACTTCGGAAACACCAGCCCGTGCTCCGTATGGCACGAAAATCACCATCCTCGTTGCTTTCGTGGTGCTGAGCGCGCTCGCGGTAGCCGTCGTCCGGCACGTCGGTGTGCCTGCCCACGGACCAAGGCCGCACGTTGGCGCGCCCGTGTACGAACCGGTGCAGAATGGTGCTCCCGGGCGTCCGGCGATCTACCTGCCTGCACGTAGAGCCAAGCGTCTTGTCGGGGTGGAGCGGCAGGCATCTCTCAGTGCGAACAGCAGTGTCTTGCGGTTCGGGGCGGAGGGCACCGGGCAGGTGCGGTTTTCCTGGACCTTGGACGAGAAGCCGGGAGGTGGGCGCGAGACGCCAACCGGCGGTTCGTACCGGGTGTGGGCGCGGTTGAGGTCGCTTGTGGAAGGGGGCGAAGTGCGGGTGTCGCTGACGCATGCCAATGGCAAGGCCCACACGGCCCATCTGCCGGCCGGGGCGCCGGGAGAGTGGCAATGGCTGGATCTGGGCGAGTTCCCCGCCGATGGACAGGGCAAGGAACGGGTCCAGTTGGTTGGGCTTGGCGATGCGGCATGGCAACTGATGGGCCTGGGCGTCGTCCCAGATGGCGCGCCGGTCGCTGCCCCCGCCCCGCCGCTGTCTTTGGCCAAGGAGCGAGTGTTCAGGACGTTCGGCGACCGCTTCGATCGGTCGCCCGGCCACGGTCTGGGAACCTGGCAGGAGCGCTCTGGTTCGTGGAAGTTCGAGTTCTCCCTTGATCCCAACCGGGTGCCGATGCAGTACTCGCTTCACGCCAGGCTGGCAGCCGGTGGCAAGGAAGGGCTGGTCGTGGTGGATGGCCCCGAATGGCTGGGGAGCAGGACGTCGGTCAGTGTTTTCCCCGAGCCCGGGGCGCGTTGTGGCATCGCGCTGGAAACCGCAGACGGTGTCGAGCGCTTTGTGGTCCAGGCAGGGAACTCCGGCGCGGATGTGCCTCGGGTGGCACCTCACCAGTGGTGCCGCCTGACCGTGGAATCCTGGGGGTGGACTCGGCGCTTCCTGGTGGATGGCAGAGAGGTCGCGGTCCGCCACGACGTCTCGCCAGCGATTCATCGTCCCGGTTTGGTCCTGGCCGCTGGCGAGGCCCGGTTCGACGATGTGCGCGTCCGCGAGGTAGCCTGGTGCGCGGAGGATGCGGCCATCTACCGCATGCCCTGGCAATTGGCCGCTGGCGCCGACTGGCAGCTACGAGCCAGCGGGAAGGGCCCGGCTTTGCAGGGGGTGCGAGGCGAGATGCTCCCGGCAGAAGGGATGGCTGCGGCGCGGGAGGTCGTGGTCTGGCATGATGGCAGAGATACCGCGAAGCTTGCTGCTGGCGGGGCCGGGGCAACTCCATTTGCACAGGGCACGGCCTACCGGTTTGCCAGTGGCAGTAGGAACTGGCGGTTGCTGGCTCCCGGATCGATCAATCGACTGGCCGTTTGCTCGTTCGAGACGACGCAGGACACCTTCCGTATCGGGCCGTATCGGTTTGATGCGCAGACCATTCCCGATCCCAGCGACTACCTGGACTTCACCCCAGAAGAGTGGGAAGCGATTCGCCTCTCGCCCGATGCGGACAAGCTGGCCCGAAGGGCCAAGGAGACCCGGGTGGTCGGCAGGAGCAACCAGTACGCCATCTGGGGGATGGAATCGGGCTACTGGACAGTGCTCGGCGGGGTTCTCCAGGCCCGCTACCGGGGACGTGTTCGCTTCTGGCAGGAGCTGGAGGGCGTCTACACGCTCCGCTTCCGGGTGCGCTTGGGGGCGGAACGCTCGCTGGCTCGCGTGGTGCTTGGCGAGCTGGATGGCAAGGGGATCCCCGTTGCCTTCCACACCACGGGCGCCCGCCTTAGAGACAATGATCTCGCCATGCCGGTGACGACCGATCGGTGGACTGAGTGTCTCGTCACGCTCGGCACCGACACCGTGACAGCACAGACGCGAGCCAGCCTAGTCAACCAGGCGGCGGCGATGGTGCCCAGTTGGTCCGCGCCAAAGTCCCAGAGGATTGCTCGTGGCATCGGTGGCGGGCTGCTTCTGGAAGCCAACGGGCGCGATATCTCCTTCGACGATGTGGAGGTCACCGTTCCCCGACGAGAGGATGGGCAACGGTTTCATGCCTTCGACCGGCGGGAGACCGACTGGCTGCGGGACGGCACTGGCTGGATTGATCACGGTGGTGTGTCCTGTGCCTTGGCCTCGAACTGGGTCAGCCTCGTCACTCCGGCGGAGCGCGGCATGCTTTGGCACAAGGCACGAATCTCCGGCGACGTGCTGCTGGCCACGAACATCGAAGAAAACAGCGAGTGGCTGGGCTGGGAACAGGACCCCAGTCACATTCACTACCCGGCCGACAACGTCGTCCTTTGCCTCGGCAAGGGGCAGGACCTGGGAAGTGGCTACCGGCTGGAGGTGAACAGCCGCGAGCGCACGATGACGGTGCTCTACCGCGCCGGCAAGGAAGTCGCCAGCGCGCGGCAGGACTACCGCTTTCCCATTCAGTATGGCGGCGGGCATGCACCCTATCGTCCGCGCCGCAACCGGATATCCCTCGTGCGGCAGGGGAGACGGGTCCGGGGGCTGGTCAACGGCGTCGAGGTGCTCTCCTACACAGACGAAAAGCCGCTGACCACGGACACGGTCGGCATCGGCGGGTATCGGACCCGAATCAACTTCAGCCGAATCATGGTTCGGGAACTGGGAGCAGAGCAGTGAGGTTTTTGCGCACAGTGGCAGTTGCCGCGGCGATTATGGGCTTGGCAGCACGAGGAGATGGCTCGATGAAGGTCACCTATCAGCCGGACATCCTGGGCGAGGGACGACTCTTCATGGTGGCTCTGGAAGTGCCCAAGGAGACCCCGGCAGTGAAGCTCGCCGTGCCAGGCAGCGTGCAGCTTCTCGACCGCACGCCCCTGCCCGCCAAGACCACTCTGCGCAAGTACTATTTCAAGGCCCTCAAACCTACCCCGAAGGCTGAGATCGGTTTCGTGGCTGCAGGTGGCAGCGCCACGGTGGCGGTCGAGATCTGGTCTTTCGACGATCTGCGCGAGTACCGCACGCTCAAGGGCACCCAACTGCCCCGGCGTTGGCCTCTGGGTGAAGCTCTGCCTGAGTTGAAGAAGAGCCAGACGATCACCACTGAGGCCTACAAGAGGTACCTGAAGGGCAGGGGAGCTGCCAGCAACTGGCTGGAACTGGATGACGAGACTATCTGGCAGATGCAGCCCGATTCCACTATTCCTCGCTGGCATTGGGTGAACGTGAAGGAGGGCTGCCCAACCCACGGCACCAAGGTCTATGAAGCACGCTCCTTCTACCCCTGGCTGAACGACCGCAGGAAGAGTCTCCGGACGTGGGCGGCTTCGGTGCCCTACTCCTGGCAGATGGTCTGCCCCGTGGAGAAGGAGGTCTACCCCTCCAATCGCCTCGGTGATGGTGACTTCACCAGTGGTCCATTCCCGGATGATGGCTTTGGCGGGGCCTGCTTGTACAAGGGGAAACGCTATGGCTTCATCGCTGAGATCTCCCAGTCTTACTGCCATCAGATGCTCAGCGTTGCCCCCCAGTGTGCCAGCGGCTACCTCAGGACCGGCGATCCGCGCTACGTCCACAAGGCCCTCGTCGCCCTCAGCCGGCTTGCGGTGGAATACGCCTATCTTGGCACCATGACCCAGCACCGCCACCGCAACAGCCGCCGCCAAGTTGATCGCCTCGGCCCTGCGCCGTTCTCCGAGGGCCCGGCCCTGAAGCGTTCGGGCTTCACGGTCTACTGCATCGACCAGCCCGGCTACCAGCGCAGGATTGCCGAGGCCTACGACGCCATCTGGCCCGCCATCGATGCCGATACCGAGATCATCGCGTTCCTTAAGGGCAAGGGCTTCCAGGTAGAGACGGGCGAGGATGTGCGCCGATTCATCGAGGAGAACCTGATGGCCGTCTGGATGCAGGGCGCCATGGACGGTTCCACCGCCTCCAATGAACCCTATTCCCAGTGGGGCCTGGCCCGCATGGCCGAGATGCTGAACTACGAGCGCGGCACGGAGTTCATGGACTGGCTCTACGACAGGGGTGGCAAGATGCGCACCTTCCTGCCCAACGACTTCTTCCGCGATGGCGCGCCCTATGAGTCCAGCGGCGGCTACAACGGCATGCATGTGGTTGCCCTCGGCCCCATCGTCGAGTCTGTCCAGCACATCCTTGAACTGCGCCCGGAGACCTACAACGACGGCCGCTTCCCCGATCTCAGCACGAGCCGCCGCTATCACAATGTCTTCGACTTCTCCATGAATACCGTGAACATCGACCGTGTCTACCCCCGCGTCGGTGATGACGGTGCCCATCCCCGCTACAGCAAACGTGGGCGTCGCACCTTCCAGAACGGCGGCACCGCTGGCTTCGAGCATGCCTACCGGGTGTTCGGAGACCCCAAGTTCGCCTGGGCGTTGGCGAACACCCCTGGCTGGAAGCCATCGCTGGAGTTCCCCTTTCCCCGCGAGGAAATCGAGCTTCAGGCAGCGGAATGGGAGGACAGCTGGAACGACGATAGCCGCCTTACCGACGGCTACGGCATGGCCATGCTGCGCGGCGGTGAAGGTGACCGCAAACGCTCGCTATGGATGATGTACGGACGTGCCCGCGGGCATACCCATGACGACATGCTGCACATGGGGCTCGATGCCTTTGAGAGCGAGATCCTGGGACACCTTGGGTATCCCCGCAACTGGAATCACTGGAGCAAGAACTGGACCACCCAGATCCTGGCCAAGCAGATTCCCTTTGTGCAGATGACCGCCACCGCCCAACTCTTCGCCGACGCTGGCCCCGTGCATGTGGCCGAGGCCCTGGCCACCAAGTTCGCCGACGGCACCGGCAACGGCAAACCATACGTGGTGGATGGCGACACCCGCCAGCGCCGGACCCTTGCGCTGATCGATGTGGACGAAGACCGGTTCTACGCGGTCGATCTATACCGCATCCATGGGGGTCGGGAGATCTACTGGACCTTCCACGCCCAAGAGGACGAGGGCTTCCAAATCGAGGGGCTCAATCTGACCGCCCAGGAGAAGGGCACTGTAGCTGGCGAGGATGTGCCCTACGGCGACGAGAAGTGGCTCAAGGCCAACGGCTGCAGGCGCAATACCTACGGCTTTTACGGCCCCATGTTCGGCCTTGCCCATCTCTACAACGTGCAGCGCGATGCTGCTTCTTCTGCCTGGTCTGCCGACTGGACGATCAAGGGCTCCGACGGTCTCCACTTCGGCCTGCATGTGGCGGAGACAGACGGTGCGGAGACCATCGTCTGCGACGCCAAGTCGCCGGCGGGGAGTTCTCCCTACGAGATGAAGTTCCTGCTCATGCACAAGAACACCCCGCCGCCCGTGGCCGCCACCTTCGCGTCGGTCATGCAGGTATGGAAAGACGAGCCCGTCGTGCGCGGCGTCCGCCGGCTCGAACTCTCCGGTCCGGACGATGCCATTGCGCTGGAGGTGCAACTCGCGGACGGTCGGGATGTGATCTTCTCCTCTCCCACTGGCGCAGGCGAATGGCGTACCGAGGACGGCATCCGCTTCTCGGGCCGCTTTGGTCTCTGGCGCGAACGCAACGGCAAGGGCACAGCTGCGTCCCTGGTCGGTGGCACGCTCCTGAAGAAGGACGATCTGGGTTGCCAGGCAGAGAAGGCCTGGGACGCCGCCAGCATCGAGTCCGTGGATCGCGACAAGGTCGAGATCACCCTCGACCGCCTCGTGCCCAGTGCCGCTTTGGTTGGCCGCGTGGTCCATGTGGTCAATCCCGACCGCCGGGTCAGCCTGCGTGTCGAGAGCGCCCGCGAGCAAGATGGGAAGAGCGTTCTGGCGCTCGAATTCGATCCCCTCATCGGCATTGGTCGGGTCACTGGCACGCGTCCTGATCGTGTGCTCACCAACACTCCCTTCCGCCTCGCCGGCTACCGCTACTACAACGGGGCCCGCATCACCAACCCCGAGGGCACGGCCGAGTACCGCGTCTCCGGCGTCCGCAACGGCAAGTTTGTCCTCCTCGCCGAGAAACCCGATCCCGCCGCCCTTGCCGCTGCCTTCCCCAAAGGGACCTGGCTCCGCATCTACGACTACGGCGTTGGCGACCAAGTCCAATGGCCGAGTATTGCCGCCTTCGCCACGCCTGAGTAGAGTGGAAGCGGCGTCTCGCCGCTTGTCCCAGAATTCAGCCCCGGAGGACCACGCCTGAGTAGAGTGGAAGCGGCGTCTCGCCGCTTGTCCCAGAATTCAGCCCCGGAGGACGCCGCCTCTACCTTCGACCGGCGAGAGCACCAGTGAGCGCAGGGCACCACCGAGGGTGTGCCCCTGGAGTAGCTCCTCGGGCTGGAGGATGAGTTCGTGTTCGCCGGAGGGAAGGTCGAGGGAGCCGAGGATGGTGGTGTGCAAGCCTTGGTCCTCCGGCCGGTTCGGCTCCGTGGTCGCGGCGAGGCTGTGGCCGGCGGCGTGGACCGCCAGACGGGCACCCTCCGACCCCTTCGCGATGCGGGTACGCATAGCAATCTCGTACCGGCCGGAATGCGTGCAACGCACCTGCCAAGTCACGGTCTGGTTGAGCGCCCACTGGCCGCTGTTGATCATGGGCAGGGATTGTGCTGGGGAGATCGTCACGCTGCTGACGTGGAGTTCCTGGGCCTTCACCGCGTGGCCGTGCAAACGGGCATGTTCGATGCCCAGTTCCGTGGGCTCATCCGGGGCCAGTTCGAGGGTGGGCACGACTTGCTCGGGACGCTGGTACAGGCGGAGGACGGGGGCAGAGGCGAATTCAAGCACAAGTGTGTGGGCCAGCGAAGTCGGGGGAATGCCGGGGAGAGGGCCGACCTGAAGGACGCCGCTGTCGCTCGGCTGGGTGACCGGTTGGCCTTGGCCATTCACCTTGTGCTGCGGTCCTCCCCCGCCTTGGTGAGCGTGGAGTTCGCCCGGCTGGCCGAGCAGGCGGACCGACGTGGGAACGGAGTCAAGGCACGGCAATTCCAGCCAGTCGCTCTCCGGCCAGCGCAGGAGGTGCAGATACAGGGAATTGCCGCGTCGGGTGACCTTGACGTCGGGGATGGGTTCGGCGAACACGCACCCCTCGCTGCCATAGACGGCTTCCCCATTTGTCTCCAGCCACTTGCCGAGCGCTCGCAGGCGGTCTTGTTGGCCCGTGGCGATGGTGCCGTCGGGCAAGGGACCGACATTGAGCAGGTAGTTGGCGCCGAGAGAGGCAACGCTGAGGAAGTCGTGGAGGAGCCTTGGCACGGACCGCAGCGGCGACCCGGGTTGGTAGCCCCAGGCCTTGACCGTGGTCGAGTCGCAGCATTCGCAGGGCACTCCCACCGGCAGAGCGGGAATCTGGCGCTCCGGCGTGAAAAAGTCGCCGTAGCGGGCCCGGTCGTTGACCACCGCATGGGGCTGGTGGGCCTTGATCATCTCGTAGAGGCGTTGGCCTTGCCAGTCCGCTTCGCTGCGGTGGGTGCCATCCCACCAGATGCCGTCGATGCGCCCGTAGTTGGTGCAGAGCTCGCGCACTTGGCCTGCCAGGAACTCCTGGTACTTGGGCCAGTCCGGTGCCGCTCCTGGCGGCTCCTCGGGCCACTCCTTGAAGGCCCCCGGCCGGTTCACGAAGTTCGGGTGGTGCCAGTCGGGCTGAGAGTAGTAGAGCACGATCCGCATGTCGTGGCGATGGCAGGCGGCGATCAGTTCTCCGATGAGATCGCGTCCGAAGGGCGTGTTGGTGATCTTGAAGTCGGTCAGCGCGCTGTCGAAGAGGCAGAAGCCGTCGTGATGCTTGGCGGTGATGGTGATATACCGGGCCCCGGCGGATTGGGCGATGCCGACCCACTCGTCCGCGTCGAATCGGGACGGGTTGAACTGGGGCATCAGCCCCATGTACTCGTCTCGGGGGATCTGGTCGAGGAAGCGAACCCATTCGCCTCGGCCGAGCACGGCATACAGGCCGAAATGGACAAACATGCCGAACCGCGCCTCCGTCCACCAGCGGATGTTCTCGAGGTTCTCGGGGTTGCCGTTGATGTGCATCGCTGTCTCCCACCGTGGCATGTCTCCTTCACCCGGATGGCAGGAGGCGAGTGCCTCCGCCAAGATACGCGTTCGGTCATGGTCCGGCAACTCACTCCTTGCATGCACGCCCCGCCGCGCCGACTTTCCTGGTGTTTGGCCCAGTCCGGTTCCGCTCCTGGCGGCTCCTCGGGCCATTCCTTGAAGGTCCCCGGCCGGTTCACGAAGTTCGGGGCCAGTCGGGCTGGGAGTAGTAGGGCACGATCCGCACGCTATGGCGGTGACAGGCGGCGATCAGTTCTCCGATGAGATCGCGCCCGAATGGCGTGTTGGTGATCTTGAAGTCGGTCAGCGCGCTGTCGAAGAGGCAGAAGCCGTCATGATGCTTGCCGGTGATGGCGTACCCGAACGCTGCCATCACCGGATGAGGTCAGGAATCGGGTGAATGAACCTTGTTCTGCGATCCATCCCTGCCAATCATCGCGGCCACAGCCGCAGCAACGAGGCAGATGCTCCCTGGGACGATCAGGCACACCGCCCCGCTGCGCGCCGTTCGCTCGACGAAGAACATCGTTCCAGCGAGGAGTCCCAGTATGAATCCCAGGAACACGTGGCGAACACACTGCCCCGGGAGGCGACGGCGGCTTTGGGGGGCGAAGGCGGCGAGGAGAAGGATCGAAACGCTAGCAGGCACCAGGCCACAAAATCCCGTACAGAAAAACAGCCCGGCCCAACCCATCATATATGGCTCCTGCAATCCCATCCGCGAGATGTGGTCTGCAAGACCTGCCAGCCCAGCCCCAGTAAACGCGCCGATGCCCGTCACCGTAAGGATGAGACTGCAGATGCAACTGTAGCGTTTGATTATGCCTGCCATTCTCTCCTGCATAACATCCATAGCATTATGCCTCGGCTACGCTCGGAATAATGCTATGGATGTTCTCGAGGTTCTCGGGACTGCCGTTGATGTGCATCGCTGTCTCCCACCATGGCGTGTCTCCTTCACCCGGTTGGCAGGAGGCGACTGCCTCCGCCAAGATACGCGTTCGGGCATGGTCCGGCAACTCTCACCCCTTGCATGCGTGCCCGGCCGCGCCTATTTTCCTGGTGTAGGGGCTTGTGCCCCGGATCTCACAGTTGAATGATCGCAAGGCCAAGGGAACGCTGGTGTCCACACTCTTCACAGGCAACTGCCCAGGGAATGCTGTCCGGGGGAAGGGAAGACGGTTGCCCGTGCCCTGGCTTCTTGCCACCGGGTGGGTGCTTCTGGCCTTCGCTGTCCCCGTACCGGCGGCTCCGGCAGACGCCGCCTCTCTTGTCCTGGTCTCCACGACGGCGCCGGACAGCGTTCCCGAAGCGCTGAAGCCGTTCTTTGGCGGCCGGTACCGACGGGCGGACGGGCGGCTGATCGATCAGATTCGAGTTCCTGGCAGGCCCCCGCGACCCGGTCGGGCACCGGTGGCTCCAGCCACGTTCTCCCGCTCGTCGGTGACGATCACCGGCGTGCCCTCATTCATCTGGACCTACGGGTGCAGTCCCACGGTGGCCGGCATGCTCTGCGGGCTTCTGGACCGCGGCAACTACGCCAACCTCTATACGGGCTCGGTGAACGGCGGGGTCTGCCCCTTGACCAATGCGCCCTGGGGGGGCGCCGGGACCGGAGAGGGGGCGGAGGGCGAGTGCTCGTTCGTGGCTTCCCATCAGGGCGTGGACGGGAGATCGACCAGGGGACATGTGGAGGACTACTGGGATGAGTACGGGAGTCTACAGGATCCCTACTATGGGAACTGGACGCCCCACAACCTGCCGGGCCAGGGGGACTGCCTGGCGGACTTCATGGGGACGAGCCAGTTCTACCCCGGCGATCTTCAGGTGGAAGATGGTTTCACGGTGCTCTACTACGACGGGCAGATACCGTATGCGCATGGGGCATTCGGGGATGGTACCTACGGCGTGAAGCTGTTCATGGAAAGCCGAGGGTACCGGGTCGAGTCCTATTTCAACCAGTACACCGCCGTTCCCGGAGAAGGGCGGGACGATGGCTTCACCTTCGCTCAATACAAGGCGGAGATCGATGCGGGGCGCCCGGTGTTTCTCCATGTGGTCGGGCACAGCATGCTTGGGATCGGCTATGATGATGCGACCGAGAAGGTCTACCTGCATGACACCTGGAACTACGGTGTCAACGAGATGACTTGGGGAGGCAGCTACGACAACATGGATCTCTATGCGGTGTCCGTAATCCGCATGAAGCCCGGCGATGCGCCTCCTGGCGACCTCTACAGCGGCGGCTCCGGCACGGCGAGTGCTCCCTACCTCATCGCCAGCAAGGAGGATCTGCTCGCCCTCCGGGACAGTCCCAGTGACTACCATCGGCACTTCCGCGTCACGGCGGATATCGATTTGGCGGGCGAGACCTTCAGCGATGCGCTGTTGGCTCCCGACACGGACAGCTCGAACGATGTGTTTGATGGCGTGAAGTTCTCGGGCACCCTCGATGGCGGCGGGTATGTGATCCGCAACTTGGTCATTGATACGGTTGGCGCGGACGGGGATTATCTGGGCCTTTTCGGCTTCCTGGAAGGGGGGGGGCGTGAGGTCGTGACGAACCTGGGGCTCGCGGGTGGGTCCGTGACGGGCGGCGATGGCTCCCGGTATTTGGGGGCACTCTGTGGCTACAATTGGAGCGGCACGATCGATGGTTGCCACGCCACCGTAGCCGTGTCCGGCGGGGCTGGTTCCCAGGGAGTCGGCGGACTGTGTGGCACCAACTGGATGGGAACACTCGTTGGGTGCTATGCCACGGGAACCGTGTCCGGCGGAGCGAACAGCAAGTATGTGGGGGGGCTTTGCGGTGAGAACACCTCGGATCTCTACGGTTACCCCGGAGCGGTGATTCAGAACTGCTATGCCACCGGAGCGGTGTCCGCCGGCGATGGCTCGGCCAGTGTGGGGGGGCTCTGTGGGGACAACTACGAGAGCGGCATCAGCGGCTCCTATGCCGAGGGGAGGGTGACTGCCGGGATCGACGACTCACGGGAGACCGGTGGCCTCTGTGGCAGCGACACCCGCGGAGAGATCGATGGCTGCCATGCCACCGGCAACGTGATCGGCGACTGGATGGTTGGTGGTCTTTGTGGGAGCAGCCAGGCCGCAAGCAACTGCTATGCCACGGGGACCGTGGATGGCTACCAGACTGTCGGTGGCCTTTGCGGGCTCAACGATGGCACGATCCGGAACTGTTACGCCACGGGAGCCGTTTCAGGGGTTGGTTACGGGTACTTCGGTGGTCTCTGTGGCGACAAGAACGGCGGCGAGGTGACCGACTGCCATGCCAGCGGCACCGTGACAGGGGGCGCTTTCTCCAGCCACATCGGCGGTCTCTGCGGAAGGAGCCGTGCTCCCGCGACGATAGGCACGAGCTACGCCACCGGGGCGGTGTCGGGGGGAGCCTTCTCGTATTACCTTGGCGGCTTCTGCGGCCTGAATGGCTCGGCCACCGTTACCCCGTTTGTGAGCACCATCCACGACTGCTATGCCAGGGGGGATGTGACGGGCGGCGTCAACTCAGAGGAGATTGGTGGTTTCTGCGGCCGGAACGAGACGCTCGACACCCTCCGCAACTGCTACTCGACGGGGGAAGTGAACGGGAGTGCGTTGCTGGGCGGTTTCTGCGGGAGTAACGCGGGGGTGGTGGCCGCCTGTTTCTGGGACACGACGACATCCGACATGGGCACCAGTGCCGGTGGTAGCGGCGCGGTCGGCAAGACCACGGGTTTGCTGCAAGTGGGAAGCACCTTCGTCGGCGCGGGCTGGGATTTCTCGATGGAGACCGGGGCATGGAAGATGCCCCAAGGGGCGCCAGACTACCCCGTTCTTGCCTGGGAGCCCGAGCTGCACATGCTGGACCTCGCGAGGGGCTGGACTCTCGTTTCCCTGCCAATCGAGCCCGTCGATCCGGCCGTGGAGGCGATTCTCGGGGGCGGCAGGAGTCGGGCAGGTGAGGGCAGGGCGGAATCGCTTGTCTACGCGTCGAACTGGGCGGGCGGAGGTGGGTACGCACTTGTGACAGAGATGCATGCGTGTGTCGGCTACTGGGTCTATGTGGCTGTGGCTGAGCAGATCTGGGTCGTTGGCACGCGGGTCAGCCAGGAATCACTGCCCTTGATCGATGGTTGGAGCCTCCATGGGGTGAATGCCGAGTACGCGGTACCCACAGACGCCCGCATCCAAGGCATCTACCTTTGGAACGCGGGCACTTTGCGGTACGAGCTCCCAGTTGGCGTTCTGAAGCCAGGGTTCGGCTACTGGTTCCTGAGTGATGGGAGCGGCACTGTCGCGCTTGAGGGGGTCGTCCGGTAGGCCGGCTGGTCCTACTACCATCCCGCGTGCTTCTCGTGCGGGATTCGGGCCCAAGCGAATCACAGGGCGCTGACCCACAAGGCAACACTCCGCCTTGCAGTTCTTCAACTCAACGCTGCAGCTCGCTTCTGCTTGGGTGATGGCGGAAGGCTAGCGAAGGCTCCGCCTCATCAGGGGATGACAGGGAATAGCGCATCAGGGCCGCCTGAAGAACCAGTCTAGGTACGAACTGCCCGTCGTGCTCTCCTCCCGCTGCTTACGCAGGGCCTCAAGTTGTGCGGACTTGTCCAGGTAGGCCTGCTCCAGTTCGCCCTGCTTCGACAACTTAGCAGCGCGTTCGCGGACCCGGTCATAGACCCCGTCCAGTACCTCTTTCTGTTCCGGGGTGAT
>JABGQJ010000007.1 GCA_018648945.1 Victivallales bacterium | reverse complement strand
GAGGGCCTTCTTGGGCGGTTGCTTGAAGGTCACGTCCAGGATTCGAGCGAGAGCCACTGCCTTCACTCCCTCGGTCGTCTTCAGCAGTACGACATCGCCCTTCTTTGGCAAGAGTTCGCCGCTATTGGGCGGGGCGGTCCGCTCCATTTCCTCGGCGCTGCGTTCCGTGACCCCCTGAATGGTGGCTGGATAGCTGAGCGCGGTTGCCTCGCGGCCCGCTGGACTCTCGGTGATGATTACCTCCGCGCCCGGGTTGGCCTCGATCAGTTCCCGGATCGTCAAGGGCGACCGCGCCACCGTCACCCGCCGCTGCCCGGCGGTAACGGATGCCAGTTTCACGCCCTTCTCCGCCGCGTAGGGCCAGAACGTACCGAGAACGGGTGCGGGCAGGTAGTCCATCAGGATCTCGCCCGCCTCATTTGTCGGCATCTTCCCCTGGTGCATGACGAACGCGTGGCCATCCTTGAACACCGTCAGTTCCCGTACCGGCATTCGCGCCAACGCACTGGAGGCCGGCACTTCCTCTTGCGCCCAGGCAGCAATGCCCGCCAGCAAACCAACCCCCAGGCTCCACTTCCAGAGTGTGTTCGGTCTCATGTTCCTGCATCTCCTATGCTTCTTCCTGGACCATCTGGACGAGACCCGGTGGGGACAGATTCGGGCCATACTGTCGAATATACGCTCTTCTGTCGATCTGAGAAGACATTGCTTGCCAAGGATTTGTAAAACCTCCCCCCTGTCCGGTGCCACGCCCCCGCTTGGCCTCTTCCGCCCGGGCGGGTCGCCACGTCCTGCTTCGTGCGGCGATGTCCCCCCTGGGAGCGCCAAGCCCCAGCTTGGCATTTGCCGCCCGTGGCGGGTCACCACGCATCGCCTGCGCCAGCGGCGTCCCTCCTGGGGGTGCCAAGCCCACGCCTTGCATGGGGGACTGACAGTCGTATGCAGGATGGTAGAGGCGGAAGCTGGCGGCTACAGCGGCTAGGCGCGTCCGCCGTGGTTGAACACCTGGTTCAGCCAGGGGATAGCCAGGTCGGGCTTGAAGTGGTGGTTTGCGGCGTCGATGTTGGCGTGTTCGAGGAACTGGGGGATGGTCATGCTCTCGGGCAGGGGCACGCCGTCATAGTGGCGTTTCTCAGGCGAGTCGTACTTCGGGTAGTAGTGGAACTGGAAGCTGGATTCGGCACCCGCCAGGCGATACGCCTCCTTGATCAACTGGAGATCCTCTGTTCTCCCCCCTTCGGTGACCAGGAACGGGCGGGGCGCCATGGCAGCGATCAGGTCGGCATAGTCGAAGTAGCGGGCCATGCCGGGGAGGAGGTGGGCGAGGCCAAGGGATGGCAGGACCGTGGCGACTTGTCGCTTGCGCCAGTTGCAGACGTAGTCGTTGTAGACGACCGCACCGACTGCCGGATCGAGCACGGCGGCCATCATCACATGGGTGGTGCTCATGGAGTGGGCACTGACTGCCAGCCGGGAACGATCGACGAACGGCAGCGTCTTGAGCCACTGGAGCATCTGGTACTTGTAGACGACAGGATTCCTCTCACCGACGCACCCCAGCCAGGTCTGGTTCCAGAGAGCATCTCTCGATTCGGGAGGGGGCAGTTCGTCGCTGCTTGTCTCGCTGCTGTTGCCACCCCCCACCGCCAGGGCGATGTAGCCTGCCTTGACGTAGTGGTAGGCTTGCCGATTCCGCTCCGGGAAGCGATTCGTCGTCGGACGACCGTTCAGTTCCGGTTCGCCGGCGAGGAGCTCCTTGCTGCCATTCCCCCCTGGAGCGCACAGGACGGCGGGCGCGGGGGACTGTTCGGAGACACCGTCGGGGATGAGCAGGTAACAGTAGCTCAGTGCGTAGGGCTCGGGATAGGCTTCCCATTTCTGTAGTTCGTAGCCTGGGCGGCGCTGCGACCACAGGCACCGGTAGGCGGGCTGGGTGTAGCCCGCAGGGAAGCACAGCAGATCCCTCAGCTTGCCACGCACCTGGTCCCGCCAACCGGCCAGGTCAGCACTCTCCTGAGGGTCGAACCCCAACTCCGGCTCCAAGTTCCTCAGTTGGTGGTAGGTTGCCCAGAAGGGGCTGGCATATCTGCCGTCCACTCGCGTTGAGTGGCAGACATCGGGCGCGTCTGTGGAGTCAACTCGCTTCCTGAACATGCCAAGGTTCCTCCGGTTGCCGTTCTCGGCCCCAGCGGCTACTGCATCCTGAACGCGTAGGTGCCGGAGCCGACTTCGAGGGTGAGAGGCCGGTCGGGATTCCGGGCCTGCACGGTAGGGGTGCTCTGGACCGTGCCTTTGCCGAAACGGGGAAGCTGGACTTCGGCGGTGGTGTTGGGGGGGATGGTGACTTGGAGCGTGAAGGTGTCTTTCTGCATGCGCCATTCGGTGGCGATGCGCCCGCGGATGGAGTCGTAGCTGGCGGCGACATGGTCGATGCCGGGGCCGGGGACGGGGGCGATGCGGATGCGCTTGTAGCCGGGCTCCAGCGGGGCGATCCCAGCCATGGTGTCGAACATCCATTCGCCGCAGGAGCCGAAGGAGTAGTGGTTGAAGGAGTTCATGCCCACGTTGCCGAAGCCCTTTTCCTTGTGGTAGCTGTTCCATCGTTCCCAGATGGTGGTGGCCCCGTTGTCGATGGAGTAGCCCCAGGAGGGGTACTTGCGTTCCTGGATGAGGCTGTAGGCGAGGTCGCCGCGCCCGATGTCGGTGAGCACGGGAAGCAGGAGATTGACCCCGACAAAGCCCACGGACAGGCGATTCTCCCGGTCCTTGAGCTTGCGCACGAGATGGGTGGCCGCGAGCTGATGCTGGTCTTCGGTGAGGAGACCGAAGCCGAGGGCCATCAGATACGCGGTCTGCGAGTCGCCTTTGATCTTCCCGTCCTTGGCCACGTAGGCCTTGCGGAAGGCGCGGGTGATCTCGTCGGCGAGCGTGTTGTATTTCGCTGCATCCGCCGTCTTGCCGTCGAGCACGGCGATCTTGGCGACGAGGCGGGTGACGCGGGCGAAGTAGGCGGTGGCGATGACGTCCTTGGGGGTGTTGTCTTTGACGTGCAGCCAGTCGCCGAAGCCCTGGGCAGGCCGGACGAGGTTCTTGCTGCGCGTGCGCAAATACTCCAGCCACCGTTTCATCTGCGGGTAGTGGGCGACCAGTTGCTCCTGATCGCCATAGGCCTGGTAGACTTCCCAGGGGCAGATCACGCCCGCATCGCCCCAGGCGGGGGAGACGCCGCCGCCAAGGGGCGCGTAGTTGGGGTAGCCGCCGTCTGGCTGCTGGCAGTCGTTGAAGGTGCGCATCCAGGCATGGAAGAAGGACGAGGTGTCCATCACATACGCCCCGGTGCGGACGAAGACCTGGGCATCGCCACTCCAGCCGAGCCGCTCGTCGCGCTGCGGACAGTCGGTGGGGACTTCCAGGTAGTTGGAGCGCTGGCCCCAGAGGATGTTGGAGTAGAGCTGGTTGACGAGGGGGTTGGAGCAGGTGAAGCTGCTGGTTTCGCGCGCGGCGGAGCGGAGGACGACGCCGGTGAGGGTGTCCTGCGTGGGTGCCTGGGGCAGGCCGGTGATCTCCACATAGCGGAAGCCATGGAAGGTGAAGGTGGGTTCCCAGGTCTCCTGCCCCTTGCCCGCGAAGACGTAGGTGTCGGTGCACTTGGCGCTGCGCAGATTGGCGGTGTAGACCGTGCCGTCCTTGTTCAGCATCTCGGCAAAACGCAGCCGGACCTTGGTGCCAGCGGGGGCCTTGGCTTGAAGGCGGACCCAGCCGGAGAAGTTCTGGCCGAGATCGAAGACGTAGTTGCCGGGTTTCGGTTCGCTGACCGAGACCGGGGGGATGTCGCCGCTGCGCCGGACCGGGACGCCGGGGTGGGCCTGGATGACGGAGTCGGCGATGGTATCTCGCGATTCCGCGCCATAGACCGCTCTGACGATGGTGGCGTCGCGTGGCAAGACATATGTGGGACCGGTGAGGACCAGGGGCGTGTTCTCAGCCGCGCTCTTCTTCTGCACGGGGATCTCGCCGAAGCGGTAGGTCACTTCCAGAGCCTTCTTTGTCCCGTAGATGGGGTCGCTGAACGCTTCGTTCGTGGCGGTGACGCGGAGCTGACCGTTCTTCACTGCACCCCGGACCTTCTGCGTGGCATCGGCCCACTTGTCCTTTGCTCCATAGCGGGCACTGACGATCGTGAGCTTGCCCGGCTTCTTGTCGCCGGTGACGATCAGGATCGTCTGGTCCTCGGGAACGCGGAGCGACTTGGCCGCGCCCTTCACGGCGTAGTCGATCCGCAGCTCCTTCTTGAGGCCGTGGATGGGATCGCCGCCGGCCAAGGCGTTGCTCGCGGCGATGCTCTTGGCGTTGGCCTTCAGCTTCTGGCGGATGGCCGCCGCCACGTCCTTCCAGACCTTCTGGTCGAGCCGTCCCGAACGCACGGGACGCCAGCCGGTGGCAGTGAACCCCGGTTCGGCCCAGCCGGGCATCGCCTGCCGCGCATCGTGGTCCTCGCCGTTGTAGATGTCAGACATGCGGATGGTGCCGTTGCGCGTGCCGAGCCAGGAGCCGTCGGTGACGATGCGCAGCTTCGTGCCGTCGGCGAGTTCCACATGCAGCTGGGCGAGGATGCGGGTGCGACCCCGTCCGCCGTGCTTGAGGCCATACCAGCCGTCGCCCAGAGCCACGCCCAGGGCATTCGGTCCGGTGTTCAGCTGGCCGAGGACATCGTAGCTGCGGTAGTACATGCGCTTGCCGTATTGGGTCCAGCCGGGAACGAACACATCGTCGGTGACCGCTTTGCCGTTGACCAGCGGCTCGCAGAGCCCGGCAGCGGTGATGAAGAGCCGCGCCCGGACCGGCTTCGTGGCCAGTGCGAATTCCTTGCGCAGGTAGGATGCGGGAGCGGCGGACTCGCCAGTCTCGACTGGCAGGCCGATCCACTGTGCCGTCCATTCCTTGGCGTTGAGGAACCCCATGGACCACTGTGCCACTGGGCTCCAGGGACTTTCCTCGCCTTCCCCATCCCACACCCGGACCCGCCAGAAGCAGTCCATGTCCGATCGCAGCGGCTTGCCCGCATAGGGAATCAGCACGGTCTCGGCGGACAGAACCTTGCCGGAGTCCCAGAGGTCCGCCTTGGCCATGTTCTGCTGGCTTGCCGCCTGAATCTGGTAGGCGGTCTGGCGCTGTCCGTGTGGGGTTTTGGGATCGGCCTGGAAGGTCCAGGTCAGGCGTGGCGTGGCCGTGTCCACATCCAGCGGGTCGATGCGGTGCTCGCACTGCATGCGATCCACCTGCAAGGCAGCGCTGGCCAATGTGGCGACGACAAACGAGAAGGCGAAGGGGACTCTGTACATGGGGGGCTCCAGTTGGCGTGTCCGTTCCCCAAACCTCTTGCGGGAACCCGTTTCGCGCAAGTACTCCAGCACATTGTTGCCAGCGGTGGGTTCGGCGGCATGTTACCGGGCACGCCATCATCCCAGTCTTCCGTTCTCCCTCCCCTCCACGATTCCATCATTCCATCATTCCATTCCCCAAACCCGAGGCCCCCAATGGATATGCAGTCCGAACTCCAGCGCAGCCAGTCCGACTTCCTCGTCTACCAGCCCGGCAGCCTCGACGGCAGCACCTTCGATACGGGCAACGAGCATTTCCTCGTCTTCGAAGGCCCCGAGGAAGCGCTCATGGCCGTCTGGACCCAGAGCTCCTACGAAGGAGCCGGCGACCATCGCATTGTCTTCGCGCGCAGCGATGACGACGGCCGTACCTGGACTGCGCCCGAGTTTCTGATGGGATGCCCCGAGCCCAAGGTCGGTCTCCAGGCCAGCTGGGGCTTCCCCCTGGTCTCGAACTCGGGCCGGATCTACGTCCTCGCCAATCAGTTCACCGGCAAGGTGGACTACCATCACCAGATCACCGGGACCATGTGCGCCATCTGTAGCGACGATGCCGGTCGCACCTGGTCCGAGCCGCAGACCATCCCCATGCCCAAGAGTCCCTACGACGACCCCGATCCCGACATGCCCTCCAACTGGATCGTCTGGCAGCGCCCTGACCGACTCAGCAACGGCAAGTACTACGCCGGCTTCACCCGCTGGCTGAGCCCGAAGGTCCGGATCAACCTGGGCGGCGGCTGGACCACGCACGAGTCCGTGGTGGAGTTCATGCGCTTCGAGAACGTGGACGACGACCCCGAGCCCTGCGACTTGGACATCTCCTACCACGCCTGGGGCAACCGCGCCATGCGCGCCCCGCACTACAAGGAACCCCTGGCCAGTATTGCCCAGGAGCCCAGCATCGCGCCCCTGCCCGATGGCCGACTGTTCTGCACCATGCGCAGCATGTCCGGCTACATCTGGTACACGGTCTCCGCCGACGCGGGCGATACCTGGCACGCGCCCCGACCGCTGCTGCGCCAGGACTTTGGCCGGCCCATTCTCGAACCCCTCTGCTGCTGCCCCATCTACCAGCTCGCCGATGGCCGCTACGTGTTGCTGCATCACAACAACAACGGTTGTTTCGAAGGCTGCACCCCGGAGCAGACCAACAAGAACCGCCGCCCCGCCTTCATCGCCGTTGGTGAGTTCAGGCCCGATGCCGAGCAGCCGGTGTGGTTCAGCGAATCCAAGGTGCTGATGGACAATGAGGGCGCCAACATCGGCCCCCTCAAGCGCATCGACATTGGCGTCTACCCCAGCTTCACCATCCGCAACGGCGAGAACGTCCTCTGGCATCCCGAGCGCAAGTTCTTCCTGCTCGGGAAACACATCACCGACGAGTTCCTCGCCGATCTCACTGTGCCCGAGACGTTGGCTTGATGGTTCCCGGCAGGAGAAGCCCAATGAAGAGCGCCATATTTACCTCGTTCGATCACTCCTTGTCCCTTGCCCAAGCCGTTCCCATGATTCGGGAGGCCGGATTCGAAGTCATCGCCATCGGAGCCAGCCCCACCCGGCCGGGCTACACCACCGCCGCCGGCAGGGCCGAGATCCGGCAACTGGTGGCGCAACACGGCCTGGCGATCGACTCCGTGCACGCTCCCTTCCCGGAAGGCGACCGACTGTTCTCGCTCGACGAAGCCGAACGGCTTGAGTCCATCCGGCAGTGCCAGCTCGCTCTTGATGCGGCTGCCGAACTAGACGGCAAGATCGTGGTCATCCACCTGCTCGTGCCTTACGACATCCCGGACGGCGAAGCCCGCAGCCAGATGATCGACCACGGGCATCGGAGCGTCGAGGCGCTTGCTGACCACGCCGCGGCTCGGGGCGTGAAGTTGGCTCTGGAAAACGGACAGCGGCTCCGCTACGACCAAGTGTTGATCGGGCTCCTGAACGAATTCGACGTCCCCCATGTCGGGCTCTGCTACGATTCCGGCCACGAGAACGTCCAGGGCACATGCTTCGATCTCCTGGAGCGGTTCGGGCATCGGCTCCTTACCTTCCATATCCACGACAACGAGGGCGCGGACACCCACACGTTGCCCGGCGAGGGGACGACCGACTGGGAGCAGTTCCGCCGCGTGCTTCAGGGGCTCGACTACGTCGGCAACCTCCTCATCGAGTCCGGTACCGCCAACTCCCGGCTCAAAGACCCCGCCGCCTTCCTCGCCGAGGCGTGGCAGCAAGCCGAGCAACTCCGCCAGCCATTGCCGTAGAACCGGTTGCGCCCGTGGCTGGGAGCGCCGGCTTCCAGCCGGCTCCTCCTCTCCTCTTTCGTAGCCGGAGAGGGCCGGGCACAGCCGCTCTTCGCCATGGATCATCTCGGCACTTCCCGAACCCGAGCGCCTCGGAAGACCAACAACCCCCGCGAAGAACGCACCATGCGGGGAGACGTGGGGACTTGTTGTGCCAGGAAACCAGGGAAAGACTCGAGAACGAGAAGATGCACTGCCCCCAGTTACGTCAAGCCCATAGGAACTGTCTCCAGGTCTTGTCCCCTACTCACCTCATTCCTCGCCAGAACTCCCGAGATCGTGCCTCGCCTTGCCTCCCTTTCCCAATAGAAACTCCTCGACGCTGGGAAGACCACTAAGGTGTGCTGCGTCCACCGCTGTCTGTCCCTCCATGGAAAGCCAGTTCATGTCTGCCCCATGCTGGACAAGTAGCTCTACAATCCTGATTATTGAGGATTCATCCTGATCAAACATAGGCCGAGTACCGGAAACAGTGAACAGGTGTTTCTCTCCGTCTACCGACATGCCATTTGCATCCGCCCCGTTCTCAAGCAGTTCACTGATATAGCCGTCCGGTAGACGAAGGCATATGGCCCAGCCAAGCGGCTCGATGCCACTGGCGTACTGCTGGGTAGGAACTCCTGGAAGTCTGACCAAGTAGGAGAAGCATTGCCAATGGCGAACCGTCCTGTGCTCAGTATTCAGAATCGGGAACAGAACCCCGTTTCCGCGGGCTCCCGTGCGCAGCGGATTGGCTCCGTGCAAGCACAGCATCTTGATCACCTCCGGGCTCCCTTTCTCGGCTGCGGCCATCAGCAGTGTCCTCTCCCGCCAGGTGCCCTCGGCGATTAGGGAATCTGGCGAAAGCCCGCAGGCAAGCAGTTCTCCCAGCTTGTCAATGTCACGAAAGGCGATGGCGCTTGCTGCTTCCCGGATGTCAGATCTGCGCTTCCATTCGGGCATGCCACGCATGAGAAGGAGGCAAGCAACCGCCGCACAGATCACCACCAAGAGACGATTTCTCCAACTGAATCTGCTCAGGATGAAAGAACTGAGTCTGCTGGGTTTCTGAGATTCCATAGGGCGCTCGTGAAAATGGTTGCATCTTCCCGGGGATCACGGTCACGTCTACGCATTGGTCGTTGCGGCTTGGGAATCCCAGTGCGTAGGGGAACCCCGTCGCCACCGTTGTCCAGGACTACTCTCTCCGTCTTTGTCACCTCACTCTGCGCTTCCATTTCGTCGCGTGGGGTAGGTACTTCGGCAGTTCTGCTTCCCCTCCCGTTCCCGCTGTTACGTCCCAGATGATTCCGGCCTGCGGATTGAAGACATCAATGTAGGTGACTCGATCCATATGCCAGTCCAGCAGACACCTGACGTCCAGTTCGCGGTCATCGGCGAGCATATCCCCAAAGACCTTCAGAGAGCGAGTGGCGAGGTTCGCCACACAGTAGGCGCGCGTGACAGAGAACTGCGTGCCGGCGGGCATCACGCCCAGAATCTTGAAGATGCCGAGCCGTCGACCGACGTACCCCTCCATGTTCTCGCTGGGGAGGTCGTCTGTCCGCCAACTGCGTGGGGAGACGAGTCCAGCTCCGTTCTCCATCCGCACCACATAGCACGGCGTGAGCAACTCGTACGTCCGGCCCATGACGCTCTGTAGGCCGGGGTCCGTCGATGCGTCCCACTTGTGATTCCTGAGGCAAGAGGTGGTGAGGATCGCCGTCCCGCAGAAGAGAATGGGGAGTAGATTCTTGAGTGATCTCATGGTGCACCTTCGCTTCTGAGCCACTCGTCGAAGATCGGGAGATGGTACCATGGGCTGTCATCTATAGCCTGCGGCTTGCCGTAGGGAGGTCCGAGACAGCCGCTGTCCCTCCTTCTGGTCGGGGCCAGAGTAGTCTGTTCCCCATTTGCGTGCGCGTCTCCTAGCCGCATCTTCGGGGCCGGCAAACCGCAGGGGCGCGGGGGGCACAGAGCTGGGACGGGAACTGCGCCCGTTCTCTTCGCGTTAGTAGCGGAAGGCATGGCTACCTCTTCGTCCGGGGTGCCGACTGCGGCGGGGGAGGGGCATGCGAAATTCGGACGCGCTCGACGACCTCCCTCACGATGCGCCGCCTTGCCGCGAGCCACTGGTCCGTGGGGCGGGGGTGCGGCCAGTAGGAGGCGCCGAGGACCAGACAGTAGTCGTCGGTCAGGTCCGTGCTGTACGCCTCGCAGAGGACTTCCCCCTGCTGACCAGACGCTGCCAGCAGCCATCGTCTGCCGCCGATCTGGACCACCTCGGTGCTGAGACTGTCGGGATGGCCCTGGCTCTCTGCCTCGCGTTCCGCCCTCCTGGCGGCGAGAGTCCAGCGGTCGAAGGGGCGACTCCCAGGGTCGGCCCCGTCGATCTTGGCCAGATCGACGACGAACTCGAACGCGGGAAGTCCGGCCACCAGATTCCACTCGTACGTCCCGGATGCCAACCGGGCCCTGCGTTTCCCTTTCCACAACTGCGGCATGTCCACACTGACCACCAAACCCGGCTCCTGCGAAGGCGCCAGAGGCCAGCCGATGTCGTTCTGGCAGAACGGGAGAGTCACGTACACTTCCCCGACCCGAAGCGTGTATGCCGACCAACCCGCCACGTCCGGGTTCGGCTTGGGCACGGCGGG
Source organism: Victivallales bacterium (assembly GCA_018648945.1). The sequence goes on along the minus strand of JABGQJ010000007.1, from coordinate 25,287 downwards.
ACGGAGGGCGTCCGGCACCATCGACATGCAGCCGGCGAGGAGCAGCGCCGACAGCGAGACGGCGGCGGCGGGGTAGATGCGTCCGAACATGGTGTTTCCTTGTGTCTGGGTTGCGCGCCTAGCGCGCCAGAGGCGGAACGGCGTTCTCGTTCAGGTTAACCGGGAGCGTCTCTGCGGACGTGGCCTTACCGTAGAGATAGAGTACCATCTGCTGGTGCGGGCCCTCCACCCCCTGTCTGGCGGAACTCGGCCCGGTCGTGCGCGGGACGCCTTCGCAGCCCCCACCGACCGCGCAGACCAGAAACAGCAATCCACAGAAGACCACTCTCTCCATCGTTGTCACCTCACTCTGCGCTTCCACTTCGTCGCGTGCGGCAGATACCTGGCAAGGGTCCCCTCTTGCCGCGCCTCTGCCGTCACGTCCCGGATGAACTCGGCTTCGGGTCTGAAGTAAGCGATGGGCGAGAGAACAGGGGTCCGTCGGCGCTCCCAGTCCAGCAGGTACCTGACGTCCATTTCGCAGTCATCGGCGAGCATATCCCCAAGGACCCTCAGGGAGCGAGTGGCGAGGTTCGCCACACAGCAGGCGCGCGTGACAGAGAACCGCGAGCCGGCGGGCATCACGCCTAGGACCTTGAAGAATCCGAGCCGCCGACCGACATACCCCTCCATGTTCTCGCTGGGAAGGTCGCCTGCGCGCCGACTGCGCGGGGGGACTAGTCCAGCTCCGTCCTCCATCCGCATCACATAGCATGGCGTGAGCAACTCGTACGTCCGGCCCATGACGCTCTGCAGGCCGGGGTCGGTCGATGCGTCCCACCTGTAATTCCTGAAGCAGGAAGTGGCGAGAGCTGCCATCCCACAGGAGAGAAGCGGGAACAGATACCTGGTTGGTCTCATGGTGTGCCTCCGCTCATGATCCACTGGTCGAAGATCGGCAGGTGCTACCACACGCCGTGATCGACGGAGCCATGCGGTGCCGTCTGGCCATTCAGAGGCGAATCCCTCAAGACGTAGCCGTAGGTGTAGGCGTGGGAACTGGTCGCCGTGGCGATGGCGAGCAGGCGACCGAGATGGTCGTAGCTCTCTCTGACAGTCAGCTTGTCAGTGCCGCCGATGGCCATGGTCCTGCTCCCGAGCCGTCGCACTCCCGCCGTGATACGCGCACGAAGAGACCGTACCGCCTTCCGTGATGGTCTGCAAGCGCACCGAGCCGTCGAAGGCATGGGCCCCGGCGACGGGCGACGGGTTACGCTGTGGCTATCTGGCTCTTGTCTTCACGACCGTTCCCCTGACGGTGAACCCGTTCTGGCCGACCAGGAACCACCACCCCTCGGCGCGGCTGACGACATCCACCATGAGGTCGCCGTCGCCTCCTTTTCAGGGCCTCGTCGATCGCGTCTAGGAGATTGGGGAAGCCGAAGAGGAAGCCCAAAGGCACTGTCCCCTGCTTTCCGTTCACCAGGCGACCCACCAGCATCTTGTGCTGCAGCACCTCCTCCGAACCGCGCCCCCGTTCCAAGAGCGCTATACCGAGGAACACATCCGCGCCCCCCGAGCCTTCCGAGACGACAAGGTGGCGATCGCTCGCGACGCCGTTGGCGATGCAGAGCGCGGGCTGTATCTTGGCCATGGTGGGCTCCGGCGGTGCCGGTTAGGTCCTTGGTCGGAGATAACCGTACTACAGAACCGGCCGCTCGTCAGCTATACCGCCCGGAAGCAGGGCGTTCTACTTGCGCCAGATCGTGAGTTCTGGTTCCATCATACCACCACGAACACGGAGGGATGAGCGTGCCGAGAAACCGTTGTCAGTCGTTTGTTCTCTTCTCTGCCCTACTGGCACAGTCCGTGGCATCCGCCGCGCCGGCAGCGGAACCGGCCGCCACGCTCCGGGCAGCGGTGAGCGAACTGAAGGCGCATGTCGAGGGAACCCGGCCCCTGGCGGCACCACAGATCAACCAGCGAAGAGCCGCCATCCTCGACCATGCTGGTCTGATCGGGACGACACCCGAGAGGATCCTTCAGGCCCTTGATCTGTCGGCCTCTTACGAGGCCAAGCTCGGGCCGCTCTTTGTGAATGCCGCAACGCGGAAGGGATTCCCAAGGAAACCTGCTGGAGGTCTCGAGATTCACCGTGCAATCTTCGCTCTCCAGCAGGCGATTATGGACCACGTCTTCAAGCCGGAGAATGTCAGGAAGCACGCCGATTTGCTTGACAGGGTTGTCTTCCGGACCTCGGAGTACTTCCCCGGTTCCGTTGACCCGCCCTCGGATCCGAATGCCGTACACCGGGTGAAAATCAATGCCACTCAACCCCTTTGCTGGGGCGTTCCTGTGATGTATACCGAGGACCCAGCCCGGCGTCCAACGGGCTGTTACCTCGCCCCGGGCAGCATTGGCACGGTCACCGTGCCTCCTTCCCTTGTGGGCAAGGGGTACAGTGTGCGAGTGGGAGCCCATTCCTGGGATCTCAAGAAGAGGCCTCGGGTCAAACGGCTGGACCGCGTGTCGCTGGTTTTCCCCATCGCAGAAGCCAGGACGTTCATCGCCAACCCACTGGGCGGGGGCATCTACATCGAGGTCCCCTACCGTGCCGACGGGGGCATCGTGGACGTGGCGATCGCCAACGCCGTACGTTCCCCGTTCTTCTCGGCCAGGAGCTTCGCCAAAACAACGCTCGAACAGTGGCAGAACACGGAGCGTCACCATCCCGGACCATGGGCCGACTTCGAGTCCGACAAGTTCATGATGCAGGTCCCGACCAAGTGGATCTACGCCTACGACGATCCCGCCACACTCATGCGGGACTGGGATACGTCCCTGGATGTCGTTTCAGGGCTTTTCGGCCTGCCGTTGGCGCGATCGAAGACCGTGCTCTACCTGCAGACCGATGTGATCTACAGAGGAAGCGCCAACTTCCCAGGCTATCCGCAGTCGAACTTCCGCTACAACCCGTACAAGCCTGAGTCCGGCCACAGCAGTCACTGGCTCCTCAAAGGCCCTCAGTCAGCCGGACAGACCATCTTCCATGAACTCGGCCACGCCCAGCTCTTCACCAAGTTCCGTGGCGAAGTCGAGGCGGTCGTCAACCTGCCCTATGTCGCCGTGCTGAACAAGGGATTCGGGGTCGACCTGGACACGGCGTTCGGCAGGTCCTTCGGCAGGCCCTCCATCTCCCTGGACCAAGCGGCCATCATGTGGATGGTGACCGAGAACTTCCGCGAAGGCAGGCCGATGGACATCTCCAACAGTCCGGCCAACGAAGTGAGGTACCAGCACCGTGGCTACGGCAAATACGTGGAGATCGTGAACCTGTTCGGCTGGAAGCCCCTGGAGGAGTTCTGGCACTCCGTTCATCTGGACTACCTGGAGGGAATCGAGTACCCTCGCAACACTGATCCCACGGACAACCGCATCCTGCGTCTTTCCAGGATGGCCGGCGTGGACCTGACGCCGTTGATCCACTTCTGGGGCGTCCAGCCCCACGACAGCCCCGCGCTCAGCAAGACGATGCTGGAAGCAGGCATGAAACCGTCTGCGCTGATCTATGATCGACTTGTCCGTTACAAAAAGCTGGTCCCGATGAGTGAAGAGGCCTTTGCCGAACATGCTGCGACCGTACATCCCAAAGGCATACGCGAAGGCAAGAACCCGCTCTTCGGTGAAGGCTGGTACTTCGGGTGGCTGCCGAAATACAGCAAAACCCACGGGGAGGCCGCCCAGAAGGCCCTTCAGCAGATCATCGACACCTACTTCCCGGAGGGCCGTCCCGAGCCATAGCTGACCTGAGTCTGCCGCGAAAGTCACAGGTTCCGCAGCTTTGCCATCTGAGCACCATTTCCCGCCGGGGAGCGGTACTGCGCTCCCCGGCGCACTTACGTGGGGTCCGGGGAGACTCGTCTCCCCGGCGGGGTGCGGGCTGGCCCCGCTTCCGGACCCATCTGTGACTGAGGCATTACCGTCGAAGGCATGAGCCCTGGAGGCGGGCTATCCGGAACCACGGGCGCTGGGTCGCATCGTGGCTACTTGGCTCTTGTCCTCACGACCGTTCCCGTGACCGTGAGCCCGTTCTGGCCGACCAGGAACCACCACCCCTCGGCGCGGATCACGACATCCACCAGGAGATCCCCATCGCCCTTTCCCAGTGCTTCGTCGATCGCGTCCAGGAGATTGGGGAAGCCAAGGGGGATGAATAGGAACACAGGCTTGCTGCTCTTGCCAGTGACCCTTTCGCTGTGGGGCAGCGTGCTGACGTCGACTCCGTCCAGCGAGACGGGACGGGTGGAGACGAGGGTCATGTCACCGAGTCGGGTCGTGCAGCCTGAAGAGAGCATGAGGGCGAGCCCCACGCCAAGCATGGCCAGCCGATGGGTGATTACGTTCATCGGATCGTTTCCTTCGCAGCCTTTGCCGCCTGGAACAACACGGACGCGTCGGGGAACAGTGGGGAGGACTCAGTCTCACTGCCAAACCTACACTGCTGCGGGCGGGGAGTCCAGATTCCGCAGTGGAACCACGCGCCAGATTGGGTGGTTTGCTTCGCTATGCTCCTCAGCCACGCCTTGACACAGGCAGGGCTCGCCTCTAGGTTCGCTGCGGCCTGCCAAGGTGAGTGATTTGGTCCGAAACTGCAAAGGGCGAATGGCATGAACGGTCTCCGCGCGATCCTTCCTCGTATACTGCTTCTCGCGTTGCTGCCTTGGGCGGGGCGTGCTGGTACGGTGTTCGTCAACAACCAGACGGGTGACGACGCCCGGGACGGTGCCGCCGCGGAACAGGCGGTGCGGACCCTGAAGCGCGCGGTGGCTCTCTGCAAGCCCGGCGACACGCTGCGCTTGGCCAACACCGGCGAGGTGTACCGCGAGAGCCTGCGTTTTGGCACGCGCGGCGGCACGCCGTCGGCACCCATCGTGGTGGAGGGGCAGGGGGCCGTGCTCTCCGGTCTGCGGCCGATTCCGCCAGCAGCTTGGGAGGATCGCGGCGAAGGCCTGCTGTTCCATGCCAACGGCATGCGCCGACAGATGACGGCATCCCGCCCGTTCGTTGTCCGGGACGGCACCATGGTTCCCCAGCGTCGAAAGCCGAACGAGGTCCGCGCCGAGGAGAGCTGTTGGGACAAGGATGGCATCTACTTCCGGATGGCGCCCGGCAAGACCGCCGCTGACTACCAATTGGGAGCCACGATGCTTGTCTCCGGGCTGATCCTGACCGGTGGCAGCTATATCGAGGTGCGGGATCTCGTCTGCGAGAACTTCGCCAATGATGGCTTCAATGTCCATGGCAGTTGCCAGGGGCTGGTCTTCCGGAATATCGTCGGTCGCTGGAACGGCGACGATGGCTTCAGCGTGCACGAGGATGTGGGGGCGGTGGTCCTTGGTGGGCACTTCCACCACAACAACTACGGCATCCAGGACATCAGCATCTCACGGTCCTCGTTCTACGGCGTGTTGGTGGAGCAGAACCGCGTGGCGGGCGCGGACTTTGTGGGCGGGCACCATGTGTTGATCGATTCGGTCGTGCGCAACAACGCCGGCCCCCAGATCCAGACCAGGGGCGATGCCACTCGCAACATACGGGAGCCGGAGAACCCCGTGGCCCGCGGCGCGCTGGTCCTCAGTAACGTTCTGACCGTGGGGGGACGGCAGGGCCTCAATGTCCTCAATGGCGTGGCCGACGTGGCCAACTGCTCCTTTGTGGGGGCGGAGGAAGGGGTCCGAATTGGCGCCCAGGCGACCGTGGAAATGCGGGAAAGCGTTGTTCTGGGCTGCAAGACCCTGGAGTTGGCGTGCGTATCGAAGACGTCCCGCTTCACGGCAAACGCCTACTTTCCGGGGCGGCTGCAGGCCGGTTCCCAGGCGTTCGCTCCTGCCGAGTTCGCCGCGTACCAGGAGACCTCCGGCCAGGACACGGGGTCGACCGTGCTGCCGGAACCCTCCTTCGCCCGCAAGGCCAGCTATCGTCTGCTTCTGCCCATGCTGATCGCCGGCAAGCGCCAGGTACGTCCGGGCATTGCCCGCGAGTTGAGCTTCCCCTTCGGTGAACCGGTCGTGAATGCTCTGGCCGGGGCCGGGTCCGGAGGTCCTGCGATGCTGGCGTTCGACTTCGAGAGCATCAATCCATGGGGGCGCATCTACCCCACACCCGAGAAGACCAAGGCTGGCCAGCCCGTGGTTGGCAAGGCGGAGCTCTCGACCGAGCGGAGCCATTCCGGCAAGCAGTCGATGAAACTGGATGTCGCATTCCCTGCTGGCAGGCCGGGAGCGTGGCTGGTGAAACTGTTCAGCGTGAAGTTCCCGGTGGAGCAACCCGTTGTCGAACTGCGCTTCGCCCTCTTCGGAGACGGTTCGGGGCTGGCCTATACGCCGCGCTTGCGCGACCGGAGCGGGGAGTGCTTCTACGGTCCGGCTGGGAAGGTGGATTGGGAAGGCTGGCGGGAGATTATCTGGGATCTGCGCAAGACCCCGCCCGTCTCGATCGCCGCTGGCGATGGCAACCGGAAACAGGATCTGCCCACGTTGGAGGTGGTGCTTGAGCTGATGCCGAAGGTCCCCGCCGAGGGGAGCCGGATGGTTCTCTTCGTGGATGACCTGAAGATCCGTTTGGCGGAGTGACTCCACCCCGTTCGCGTTGCCCTATCCCCCCCCCGGCCTTACCTTGAGTGGCGAACCCATCTTCGCCGCCGACCGATGCGCGGCACAGTTCCGGCGGATCGAGAAAGGTCATGCATATGTTCAGAACCGACTGGCTACTCCTTCGTGCCTTCGCGGGCACCGCCCTGTTGGCGATGGCAGTCTGTGCCGCGCCTGCGCTAACCGTTGCACCAACCGGCGACGATCAGGCCAATGGTGGCCCCCAGGCCCCATTGCGCACCCTAGGTGGGGCCTTGCGTCGCGCCCGGGAACTGCGCAAGCAGGGAGACGTGGGCGAGATTCGTATCGAGCTCCGCTCCGGGGAGTATCAACTGACTGAGCCGCTGGTATTGACTCCAGCAGACTCCGAACTGACCTTCGCGGCGGCGGCCGGGGCCAAACCCGTTGTCAGCGGCGGCCGCGTGGTGAGCGGCTGGCGGAAGTGGCGGAAGGGCGTCTGGCAGGCCCCCTTGCCGGAAGGCGCAGGGGGGGGGCAGACTCCCATCCGCCAACTCTTTTACGGCGGCAAGGCGCAACCGAGGTCCGGGCACCCCAACCCGCTGCCGGGCAATCGGCGCTACACGGGATGGCTGTTCGTGGGTGCGTCTGCCAGCGAGAATGACCGTGGCTCGTTCACGGCCGATCTGCGGGGGATCCCCGCCGTTGCGCAGTTGCAGCATGTGGGGATTGACATCCGCTCCCTGGACGGCTGGAGCAGCAGGGCGGTGGGCCTGGCCGCCATGGCCCCGGCGACCGGGCACGTCGAGCTGCTCAAGGAGGCGTCCTTTCCCCTCTCGGCAGGCACCCGCTTCCGGTTGGAGAACGCGCCGGAATGGATTGACCGGCCCGGCGAGTGGGCAGTCGATCCCGCCGCCCGGCTCGTGTACTTGAGGGTCAAGTCGGGATTGTTTGGTGGTGGCAAGCCCACCAAGAGGGTCGTGGTTCCCGCTTTGAGCTCGTTGGTCGAGCTACAGGGAGCCGCCGGGCAGCCGGTCCGGCGGGTGGCGTTCGTGGGCGTGGAGTTCACCTGCTCGCTGGCTGGGTCCGCCGTGGTGCTCGATACGGTCCGCAACTGCCGGTTCGACTCCTGCACATTCCGGGATCTGGGCGGCACGGCCATCGAGTTCCACAACGCGAATCGCGGCAATGTCATCAGCAAGTGCACCTTCTCCCGCCTCGGGGCGGCGGGGATCACCATGTTCCCGGGGGTAACCGGGCATTGCACGGACAACGTGCTTACGCACAACTATTTCCACGACCTGGGCCTGGTCGATCCCCAGGCAGCAGCCATCGCTGCCGGTAAGAGCAACGGCAATTTGGTGGCCCACAATCTGATCCACCATATGCCTCGATCCGCCATCAGCTTCAGGCTTGGTTTTGGGCGCAATGTGGTCGAGTGGAATGAGATCCGCTGGACCAACCTGGAGACGAATGGGGCGGGTGCCATCGAGTCCTCGCAATGGGAGCCCAGCCATGGAGCGGAATACGGCCGAGGCAACGTCATCCGCTACAATCTGATCGCCGACGTGGTGGGCTGCAAGGCCCTCCCCGGCAGGGGACTTGTGGCTCCTCCCGACACGTGGGGTATCCATCTGGGGGCCCTCTCCTCGCGCCATGAGGTCGTGGGCAATCTGGCCGTCCGCACCATGCGTGGTGGCATCGGCCTGGACGGTGGCTGGGAGAATCTCTGCCAGTACAACATCTGCGTCGATGGCGCGGTGTCGGCGGCCTACTACGACAATACTGCAGGGAGGATGCGCGGGAACCGCGTGCTCAACAGCATCCTCTACAACTCGAAGGGGCGTCCGCGCATCCACCTGGGAGGGCATACCTCCGAGCTGTTGGAGACCCACGACTTCAATCTGTTCTGGCCGCAACCCACGGTGAGTGGTCTTCCGGCAGCGGACGAGGGAGAGGACTGGAGGGTCTGGCGGGCGCAGGGCCACGACGCCAATTCCCAGGTCACCGCCCCGATCTTCGTGGCTCCCGATGCCGATGACTACCGTCTGCGGGCCGGTTCACCGGCCCTGCGCCTGGGGTTCCGGCAGACGGACTTCGGCGAGGTCGGGCTCCGGGGCACGTCCATGTGGAGTGCCTCCGTGAGGACGGCGGCCCTGCGCCCGGTTGCCCTGCCTGCTCCTGTCGTGCCCGCCCCTTTCGTGGCGGCAGTACCCGCCGTACCTGTCCCTGTCGTGCCCCCGCCGGTTGTGGCTGCCGTTCCTGTCGTCACGCCTCCGGTCGCGCCTCCGGTCGTGGCACCCCCGGTTGTGGTACCCCCGGTTGTGGCCGTCGTTCCCCCGGCTGTGGTGCCTCCTGTCGTCGCGGCTCCGCTGCCAGGGACCAAGAAGGCCATTCCCGGCCCCTTGCATGTGATCACCCCGAGCGCCCCTTCGTTTGTCAACACGGGGGGGGTGAACGTGGACGGGCTTCCGTTGGCGGTGGAGTGGCCTGGACTCTACAGCGCGGACCGCCTGGTCATCGCCGAGAATGCGGGTTACGGGGGACGGGCCGGGAGCCATGCATTTGCCTCGGTCATGCATGACAAGCAGCATGTTCTGGTGGCGGTGGACGTCCCCGTTGCCGGTGGTCCGATTCTGCCGCCCGACGGCAAGCCACGTTGGGGGCGTGACGATGGCGTGGAGCTGTGCCTGCGTGCCGTCACGCGCTCCGACAAGGCAGGGCCCGTCTTCGTCGTGCGCGGCTACCCCTCAGGAGCGCTGGTGAGTTCCGCCGTAGCGGGTGCCTCGACCTCAGCAGCCGAAGCGGTGGGCGCCGGCACGCGCTTCGCAGCCATCCGCACGAAGTCAGGCTGGTCTGCCGAGTTCGCTGTCCCCATCGGCAAGCTTGGGATCCCGACCGGCAAGATTCAGTACTTGCGCCTGAATCTGGGTGTCCGCAAAGCCCGGACCGACGAGTCGCTCGCCTGGGTTGGTACCCAGGCGGAGAACTGGCGGGTGGACAAAGCCGGCATCGTGCGCCTGAAGCCCGCCTTGGCCAAGGGCGTCGAACAGCTGCTCAGGAACGGGGGGTTCGAGGAGCCCAGCGGGCGTGCCCCGCGAGATTGGAGCACCTTTGGCGACATGACCGATCCGCGTGGCGAGGGCACCGTGTCGCTTTCGCCTGACGGCTTGGCCGGGAGCACCTGTCTGCGGCTGGATGCCAAGGCGCCGCCGGTACGGGGAGTCGGGGCCATGCAAGCGGTCACGACGCCTGCGGCCGGAACCTACATCCTCGGTCTCCAAGTCCGGGCCGAGGACCTGCTCGCCGGCGAGGAGGGAGGGATGCTCGTTTCCGTGCGCCACATCCCCATCGGAGGGCGGGGGCGGCTCCGCACGAAGACCCACCAGCGGGTCGTCACTCATCTGTGCACTCTCTGGGAACGGGTGGAACTGCCCCTTGAGATCCCCGCCGATACCGCGCTGATGACCGTCACGGTACAGTTGCGCAACGCCACCGGGACGGTTTGGCTTGACCAGGTCAGCCTGCGGCGGGCGGTTACAGACTAGCCCGGCGCGGGTTCCCGCAGCCGGCTTCCCTCGCCCCTATTGCTCGCCTTGACTTCGGGGCGGGGGCGCGTATCGTCTCGTTCGCATCCATCACACAGTAAGAACACGGTTTATGACCCCACGCGCTCTGATTCTAGGCTTTGCCGCTTCGCTCTTCATCGCCGGTGCCGGCTACATCAACGACCGGGTTCTCCTTCTGGAGAGCTTCAATAACGGGCACCAGGTCCCGATCATCGTCCTGGGGCTGATGCTCGTCTGGGTGACGTGCATCAATCCCTTGCTGCATCGGGTGCGGAGGAGCCTAGCCTTCCGCCCGTCCGAAATCGCTCTGGTGGTGGCCCTGACTATGGCCTCCTGCGGCATCTCGGGGCGGGGGCTGATGGAGCATTTTGCGCAGATGTTGGTGATGCCGCACCACTGGAACCGGATCACGCCCGGCTGGCGGGCGCAGAAACTGCTCGACTACGCGCCGCCACAGGCGCTGGTGGACCCAGAGCCAGAGAACGAGGTGGTCACCGGATTTCTGCAAGGCAAGGAACCGACCGAGAATGAAGGCAAGACCGCCTGGGATCGGCTCCGGACGCGGGTGCGGAGGGTGCCCTGGCGGCAGTGGCGACGGCCGCTCCTCACCTGGCTTCCCATGGTCTTGCTGGTCACCATCGCTTCGGTGGCCATGACGCTGGTCGTGCATCGGCAATGGTCGCAACACGAGCATCTGCAGTACCCCATTGCCCAGTTCACCAACGCGCTGATCGAGCGGGAGCCGGACCGAGCCTTCGGCCCTGTCCTCCGCAACAGGCTGTTCTGGATTGGGTTCGGCGTTTGCTTCCTGATCCGCCTGAACAATGGGTTGCAGCGGTGGTTCCCGGACGAGCTGATTCCCATCCGCTTGGACTACTCGCTCTGGCCCTTTGCAGGCAAGTGGCCCGCCCTGAGGAAGGCCCCATGGCATTGGGGGTTCATGACCCTGCGCGTATTTCCGCTGGTCATCGCCTTCGCCTTCTTCCTGAGCGCCGAGATCTCTCTGACCCTCGGTGCCTCGCAGCTCCTGTGGGCTGCCTTCTCCATCCCCATCGTGACCGCCGGCATCAGCCTCAACACCCACTACGACATCGGCGGCTGGCAGGGCTGGCACCGGGCGGGGAGCTACACGGCGTTCACGTTGATGCTGGTCTACACCGGCAGGCACTACTACGGCGAACTGGGGAAGAAGGCCGTCTGCTTCTGGCAGAAGGTGAAGGAGGATCAGCGAGCCCCCGTCTGGGCTTTCCGGGCGGTGGTCTTCTCCCTGGCCGGTCTGACGGTCCTGGTGATGCGCCTGGGCCTCTCCTGGCCGATCGCGTTGGGCACCGTGCTTCTGATGATGATGACCTTCCTGGTCGTGGCCCGGATCAGCGCCGAAACCGGACTCTTCTTCATCCAGCCCGGCTGGCAGCCGTTCGGTGCCATGATGGCGTTCATGGGGGGGTACGCCATGGGGCCCGAGGGAATCGTGATCTCGGCCCTCTTCTGCGGCGCCCTCTGCATCGATCAGAGCCAGGCCCTGATGCCCTACCTGGTCAACGGACTGAAGATCTGCGATGGCGTGAAGATCAGCCCAGCCAAGGCGGCAGGGACCACCTTCATCATGTACGTCATGGGGGTGGTGCTGGCAGTTTTCGTGGTCATCGTGGCCTCCTACCACTTCGGTACGCCGGTGGACTACAACTGGTCGTACCAGCGTATCCCCGAGATGGCCTTCAAAGCCGTGGAGCCGGAAGTGATGCAGTTGAAGGCGCTGAATCAGCTGGAGGAATCCCGCCAGTTGACTCCCATCGAGCGGCTGCGGAACATTAAGCCCAAGAAGAACTTCCTCTGGGCGGCCGGGACCGGCTTCGTTTTCGTGCTGGTCTTTGCCATCCTGCGGCTCCGCGTTCCCTGGTGGCCGCTGCACCCCTGTTTATTCCTGATCTGGGCCACCTACCCGCTATCGGTCATGTCGAACTCGTTCCTGATGGGTTGGTTCATCAAGAAGTGCACCATCAAGTTCGGCGGCAACAAGGTCGCGCGGAAGCTCAAGCCCCTAGCCATCGGCGTCATTGCCGGCGAGATCTTCGGCGCACTGGTATTCATGGTCGTAGGCTTGATCTACTTCTGGAACACCGGCGAGAAGCCCACTCCCTACCGCTACTTCCCCCGGTAGCCGCCGAGTGATCGGCGCTACTCCGGCACGCGCCAGTTGAGCCGCCACTGGGAGTCTTCCGCAGGGGGTGGTTCGCCGCCCCCCGGACGGTCCTGCTGCATGCAGTGGAAGTTGGGCAATTCCGGCTCCACCTCTTCGCGCCAGATCCGCTCGATCTCGATGAAGGGAACGGGGGCTCTGCCGTCCGCTGGCTCGCGGTAGTCCGCAAGCAGGCCCTTGGCGATGCCGACCAGCTCGGACACGATGCCGGCCAGAACCCGTTCCCCCGCCTGGCGGTCTGCCTGTCCTGCGTCGGGCGCCATCGCGAAGTGAGGCCCCGGCGTACCGGATGGGGGCACGCGCGAGACATCCACGCACGCCGGTTCCACGGCCCAGAGCAACGCCGTCTCCATCGCCCCGGCATGGGGCATGACCGCATCCGTGATCTGCGTGCAGGGAACCAGGCACACCCGGGCCGCAACGTGGCGCTGCAGTACGTCTTGGACAAAGGCCAGATCCCCGGAGTGCGGGCCTGCGTGCCCGGTCAACCCAACCACTGCCTGGAAGCCCAACGCATCGGCGGCGCAGATCTGATAGCATACATTCTTGAACCACAGCCACGGGGGGATCGTCGACAGCCAGGTGCGTGCTTGGCCGATGCGGCTCTCCGCCCAGGCCGCGTAGATCCCGAAGTTGTGGATGTGCCAGTAGTCGGGCGGGGCCACGATGCCGCCGAACTCCCAGGCGGCCCGGACCGCGTACGCATGGGCGCGCAGGGCATCCATGCCCAGGGCGTTCTGCGGGCCATGGGGTTCGCAGAGCCCATAGGGGAGGTAGCACACCGGGCAATCGCTCAGGGCCGCATCCAACTCATCGGGGAACATCCGTTCCCAGCGTACATCGCGTCTCATCGTGCGCCTCTCCGTGGTTGCGAAGCTACTCCATCACGCCGACGCTGCGCAGATAGGACACGCAGTCCTTGAGGAATTGCAGACGCCCTTCGGTATCCAGCTTGGACACATGGGCTCCCTCGATCTCGAACGTGTAGGGGCCGTCGAAGCCGACCTTGTCCAGCACGGCGAAGATGGCGGGGAAGTCCACCATTCCCTGCCCGACCGGGGGGAAGTTGGGGGACTTGTAGCCGCCGTCGGTATCCTTCAGGTGGACCGAACCCACCAGTTCCGCGACCTTGCTAAGCTCGGCGACGGAATCGCAGCCTTCGTTGTAGTAGTAGATGTTGGCGGTGTCGAAGTTGAAGCGCAGGCCAGGAGAGCCGATGCGTTCGATGACCAGGCGCGCCTTGTCCCCGTTCTCCGCGAAGGGCGGGTGGGTCTCCATGCAGATGGCGACGCCCTTGGCGGCTGCATACTCGGCCAGTTTGCCCAAGCGCGCCAGCGCCTCCTCAAACAGCTCCTCGGAGCTGGCTTTGGCGCTTACGAAGATCCTTGCCACGCCAATCTCCGCCGCGCCGTCGATCACCGGGCGGAATGCGGCTGCCTCCTCGTCCGTGTCCAGGTGCAACTGCGTCGAGAGACTGGCAATGGTCACCCCCTGCGCCTTGGCCGCGGCCGCCATCGCCGGATAGTCGCCCCCGGGCGCCGGTGGGCACTCCGCATGGAACACATCCGCCTTGGGGAAATACTCGAACGCCGTCTCGACATTGCCAAACATGCCCGTCCGACAGGAGATGATTGCAGCCATGATGCTTCCTTTCACGCAGTCGTTAGCCTGGTATCAACACGACGCCGCGAAGATACCCCGGGGCAAAGGCGAGTCAAGCCGCCCTCGCCGCCAACTGGTCCAGACGCAGAGCAGGCCTGCCGCAATGGCAGGCCTGTGAAGTCGTCTGGTACGCCCGACAGGATTCGAACCTGTGGCCTTCTGCTCCGGAGGCAGACGCTCTATCCAGCTGAGCTACGGGCGCCCGTAAAAGGGAATGATACTGTACTCCCTGCTCACCCCAACGCAAACGGCTCTGGGGCGGGATCTCAATCGCCCTCCACGGCTTCGAGCTCCCCGAGGTCCATCTCAGCCATCACCGAGCTGCCGAGCAGTTCGACGTTCACCGTGACTCGGGTTCGGCCCTTGCGTCGCTCGACAATGCCGCTGGTGCCGGCGAGTGGTCCCTCGGTCACGGTTACCGCCGTGCCGATCTTGACCTCGGGCATGACCACGAGATCGACGTCGGACTGGGCCTCCTCCAGGCGCTGGAGTGCGTTGAGTTCGGCAACCAGAGTCCTCTCCCTGGCATCATAGACGTCCACGATGTGAACGATGCGATGGCATTCGAGGAACTCGGTTCGGTTGTCTGGGTGGAGCTGGACGAAGATGTAGCCGGGGAACATGGGCAGGAAGGACTCGACGGTTCGCCTCTGGTGCCGCTTCTTCTTGCGCAGAAGCGGCAGGTAGTAGGGGATGCCGTGGCGCTCGCAGTAGCCTGCCACGACCTTCTCTGCGCGGGGTTTGCAGTAGGCGGGCGCCCAGGCGTGTCCTGGCTGCGTTTCGATCGTGACAAGCATATGTGGGAGTACCGTGGGGAAGGGGGGTGGTGAAGGGATCAGTCCAGCAGCTCGGGCGCGATCCGCTCGACGAAATCGCGGCAGAGAGTGGCGACCTCCTCGGCGCTGCCGCAGGCCATGGCATTGGTGACCAGCTCCTCGGCCTCCAGCATGTTGATGTCCCGCACCAGATCCTTGACGAGCGGAATGGCCACGGGGCTCATGCTGAGTTCGTGGATGCCAAGGCCAAGCACGAGGGGGACGAAGAGCGGTTCGGCGGCCATCTCGCCGCAGATGCCAACCCAGCGGCCATGTTCGTTCGCTGCCCGCACGACGCTGTCCAGCAGGCGGACGACCGAAGGATGTCCGGGTTGGTACAAGTAGGCGATGTCGGGGTTGGAGCGGTCCGCGGCCATCATGTACTGCACGAGGTCGTTGGTGCCGATGCTGAAGAAATCCACGTGGGGCGCGAGCTTGTCGGCGATCAGGGCGGCGGCGGGGACTTCGATCATGATGCCCACGTCGAGGTCCGGATTGTGGGGGACGCCCTCCCGCTCGAGGTCGGCCTTGACTTCGGCCAGAATCTCCAGGGTGCGTTGGAGTTCCTCCAGGGCCGTGATCATGGGGAACAGGATGCGCACCCCGCCGTGGGCGCTGGCGCGCAGGATGGCCCGAAGCTGGGTGCGGAAGACATTCTCCTGCCGCAGGCAGAAGCGGATGGCCCGCATTCCCAGGAAAGGGTTGATCTCGATCGGTACATCCAAGTGGGAGAGGAACTTGTCGCCGCCGATGTCGAGGGTGCGGAAGATCACGGAGTGTGGGGAGATGGCTTCCACCACGCGCCGGTAGGCTGTGTACTGGGCTTCCTCGTCGGAGAGGCTGCCGCCGTTGACGAACAGGAACTCCGTCCGGAAGAGACCGATGCCCACCTGGTGCATTTCCCCGAGCTTCTCCGCCTCTTCGGGCAGTTCGACATTGGCGGCCACGCTCACATGGAAACCGTCCCGCGTCTCGGCGGGAAGCATGGCATTGGCTGCCAGTTTGGTCCGCCAGGCAGTCTCCTGGACGATGCGTTCGCGGTAGTGGGCCAAGTCGCTCTCGGTGGGGGCGAGGACGAGTTCCCCATGGGCACCATCCACAATCAGGGAATCGCCTTCGGACACCTCGCTCAGGATCTCGCCGAGCCCCACGACCGCCGGGATGTCCAGGGCGCGGGCCATGATCGCGGTATGGCTTGTGCGACTGCCCATGCTGGTCACGAAGGCAAGCACGTTGGTTCGGTCCATGCCTGCCGTGTCGGATGGCGAGAGGTCATGGGCGACTAGGATGCAGGGCCCCGGCAGTTCCGAGAGGTCC
The DNA here is from genome assembly GCA_018648945.1 of Victivallales bacterium. The sequence continues at coordinate 9,137 of JABGQJ010000007.1, read as the reverse complement.
GCCTCTTCGCTGCCGAGGAGCTTGCGGAGGATCCGCAGGCTCAGATCCTGAATGTCGCTGGTCCGTTCCGTGAAGCGGCTGCTGCCGGCCTTGGCCAGGCGTTCGCAGAATTCGTCCACGTAGGTCTTCAACACAAAGCCTGCATTGCGCCTGGTTTCGCGCACGCGTTGACAGACATCCGCCTCCAGCATGCCGTCTTCGATGAGCATCACCTGCATCTCGAGGATATCGACGAGTTCGCCGTTGACCTCGGCCCTCGCTCGGTCCCGGAGTTTTTCGAGCTCATTGCGGGCGTCGTTCAGGGCGGTGCGGAACCGTCTCGCTTCATCCTCGATCTGGCCTTCCGCGAGTTCGTGCTCCCGCACGGACACCACGGAGGCACCAACCACGACTGCCCTCCCGATCACTGTGCCTGGAGAGACCCCCGTGCCACTCAGAACCGTGGCCCCGGAATCAGTCTTCGCCGAACTTGTCCGAGAAGAGTTGCTCAATGGCCTCGATGGCCTCCCCTGCGTCGTGCCCTTCGGCAGTTACCGTTAGCACCGTCCCTTGGTCGGCCGCGAGGAGAAGGAGCGCCATCACGCTTTTGGCGTCGCTCACCGTTCCTCTGTGCTCGATGGAGATGCAGGACGAGAATGTCTTCGCCAGCTTGACGATCAAGGTGACCGGACGGGCATGCAACCCGAACTCGTTCTGCACCTGGAGATTGGCTGTTACTGTCTGTGGTTGTGCCATCGGAAAGGGGGGACGGAAGTGTGGGGACGCCTTCGGGTTCCTGGCGTGCCTGTTGCCAGCCTCCGGCGCTCTAGAAACAAAGCGCCCCGAATCAGGGGCGAACCGAACGCAGACGCGATAGGGAAAAAAGTCCGACAACCATGGCCGCCGCTACTATACGATTCCCTGCCCGAATGTCCACCGATCAGTATTGCCGGGGCGGTGCTGGGAAAGCGCGACGGCATCAGCCGCAGGGCCGATCCCGTCGCGCAGTGGTGCTGCCGCTAGTCCCAAGTTGCCAAGGCCAGCGTGTGCCTGGTTGCCCCCGTTCCGGATGGCTGGGTGCTTCTCTCACCAGAGCGTACGCTGATTGGTGTAGCCTGGCATTAGTAGCGAGGGCGCCGGTCGAAGCCGCCACCGCCACCGCCGCCCCGGGAACCGCGCTCCGCGCGGGGACGGGCTTCGTTCACGGTCAGGGGGCGACCACCGACATCCTGGCCGTTCAGGGCCTCGATCGCCGCATTCGCCTCGGCGTCATTGGCCATCTCGACAAAGCCGAAGCCCTTGGAGCGCCCGCTGTCGCGATCGACGATGACGCGTGCGGAGTCAACGGCACCATGCTCCTCGAAGAGGCTGCGGAGTTCGTCGTCATCGGTGGAGTAGGGGAGGTTGCCAACGTAGATATTCATGACTTGCAGATCCTTGGATACGCTTTTCTTGCCGTCTGTTTCCTGCCATTCCTTGCGGGCAGGTGCACAGACATACACATCTGGCCATCGATTCGCAGGCCCATCTTGACACGCATGGACCGACGGTAGGAGTCGACAGGACTCCAGATGGCAGCGGGGGAGTTCTCAGAGGGAGAAGGGGAGCCCTTCTCGCAGGGCGACTGAGCGACCCGGGTTTGTTCCCAAGGCCCCTACTACAGGATTCCGTGGGCGCCGATGCGGCCCCACGATCACTGCCTGCGCCAACCAGCGGCACTGGTGCTTCTCGCCAGGTCGCCCGTCCGCAGGGCAATCTGGCCAGCCCGATCTCTACGCCTCCGTCCCGCATCGGGCATCCGGGCAGACACGTCACCACACTCGTCTTGGGTGAATTCAGTGGCACCGCTGGGGGCGGTGCGGGGAAAAGCCAGCCATCGTCCTCCGGATGTGTGTCTGTACGTTCGTCGGCGCGCCGACGTCTGCGGGGAACAGGCCCTCGGGCCCGGTACCCGGAGAAAATACAGGTTGAGCGGGAGCGTGCAAGCGCGTGGCCCGGACAAGCGACGGGATTTGCTCCCGAGAGAGGCTGGAAACGAAACGGCCCCCGGCTCGCAACGCGCGCCGGGGGCCGGTCGGAAACAGGAGCCGCAGCGGCTCCCGGTATGGGGAACTGGTGGCTAGTTGCCCCAGTTGTACTGCGTCTTGTCCTCGAACTTCAGCCGGCGGCCGGAATCGACATGGCCGTCAGCGAACAGCACGTTGGAGCGGTCGTTGTGCCGGGTGTCGTCCAGAATGCCCCAGGGCGCGGCACTGCTGTGCAGCACGCCATAGCCGTGGCCGCCGTCGCTGTTCACGCCTTCGCCCACCAGGATGGTGGTGGTGGTGCCGTAGCCATTGGCAGTGCTGAAGGTGGATTGCAGGACTTTGCCCGCCAGGAACCAGCTGATGCCGTAGTGGGCCTTGGTGCCGCTGCCAGATTTCATGTATTCCCACGTGCTGGCCACGGACTCGCTCGGGCACTCAAAGACCTTCTCATTGTTGCCGGCGTAGCTGTAGAGCAGGTCCATGTAGTACCAGCTGACGGCATCGGGGGCGCGGAAGGGGGGGACGTATTCCTTGTTGTCGTCCATATACATGAACGCGGCCAGGCCGATCTGCTTGAGATTGCTGGTGCAGCTGATCTGCCGCGCCTTGGCACGGGCTTGCTGCAGAGCGGGCAGGAGCATGGAGGCGAGAATGGCGATGATCGCGATGACGACCAGGAGTTCGATCAACGTGAACAGGGACGAACGACGGGAAGAAGCGTGTTTCATCTGTGTAGCCCTATGCGAACCGGGATAGACCGCCTCGGCCAATGGCAATCCGGACACTCGTCCGGACAAGGCGAGCCCAAAATGTACTCCATGCCAGCTGATTTTCAATAAAAGTTGGGGCTCTTTGCCAGGCGGGCCCCCGCCCCTCGATGGTGGCGGGCAGGGAGCAGCCGCTGTGTCTATTCCCGGACCTCCTGGGGGAACCGAACCATGGTCACGCTCATGGGCGAGAGCCGGCAGCGCCACTGGCCGTTGGCCGCAGGCCCAGGGACGTGTTCGATCCGGGGCCCGTTGTCGTCGATGACGCGCAACTCCACGACGAAATCGGCGAAGCCCGTCGCTGGTCGCGTATCCGTGAGACCCGTGAGCAGCATGGGCTGCTGCTTGGTGTCCCGGTTGATCAGGACGACGATCCCGTCCGCTCCGCTCACCACCGCCGCCGCTTCCACCACCGGTCGTCGGGGCGAGTCGGCCCAGCCCTTCGGTGTCGAGATCCACTTGCAGGGCACCCACCGTCCCTTGAGGGACTCGTTGAACCAGCGGCAGACCCAGCCTGCCGGACGCATGTGGATGGGATCGCTGGCCGTGCTCTTGGGGACCATGCCAAGCTGGCGCGACCAGCCGTCCTTCGAGATCGGTCCCACCAAACCATAGCTCCTGGCCAGCACATCGTGGATCATGGCCACGTCGACTCCCTCCTGGCCAAGGTTGATCAGAGCGGAAGCCGCGAACACCGCGCTTAAGGCCGTTGCCGCTCGGTTGTCGGGTGGGCTCCAGATGCGGTCGTTGATGTGGAACTCGGTGAGGAGATACTCCAGGGGTGCCGTGTGCCTTGCATCCTGGACCGCGTTCTGAATGCGGTGCAGGCCATCGACGAGTCCCTTCTCTCGGTGGATGCTGTCCAGGAGCCGCTCGTCCGGAGTCTTCGCCGTGCCTCCCGCGTATTGGTGCCAGCTAACGAAGTCCGCGACCATCCCCGGCTCCTCCAGCATCATCTTGGTCTCCCAACCACCCGGCCACATGGCGGCTGGACCGCCCACCTTCACGTCCGGGTTGACCGCCTTGATCGCCCGCGAACACACGGCATACAGCTTGGCGACCTGGTGGTAGTCCTGGCCATGGGGCTTCAGCTTCTTCAGGAAACTGGCGTGGTCCAGTTCGTTGAAGGGCTCCCAATACCGCACCCGCACCTTGCCGGGAGAGGCATAGCGCTGCACCAGACGGGCAACCCCATCGGCGTAGGCGGCGTATTCCTCTTCCAGTAGCTTGCCGTCCCGCATGGGCAGCGCCAGCCGGTGGACGCCGAAGAGCAGGTCCTTCACGCCCCACCGGGTCCGCGCCGCCTCCACCGCCCGGTCCAGCGGCTCGAACGTGGCGTCGTTCCATGTCTCCCGTTCTCGGTAGTCCAGCCCCTTGTGGGGCACCTGGAACCGCATCGTGCCGATGCCCAGGCTGCGGACCGCCGCATGCCAGTCCTCGCGGTCGATCAGCATGGCTGCCGGGCTGTTGACATTGGCCCCGACAAGACGGTCCGGCACGGGTTTCCCCGGCCGGTCGAAGCGAATGCCCAGGGCTGGCATGTGGTCCGGCATCTCCAGGGGCTGCCAGGATGCGTCGGCAGTGAACACCACGCAGTCGATGGCTGTGTTCCCGGCAAGGAAGACCGCCGGGGCCAGCGCCTTGCCGTCGAAGGAACCAAGCTTCACCCACTGCCAGACCTCGCACTGCGGCCAGCGCCAGAGGTCCTTCTCTCCTGGCCGCTTCATCATGATTCCACGCCCGCGGACGCGAGCCCAGACATGCTGGGTGCCGGGTCCCGACCAGGGGATCTTGACGGAGGCATGGTACTTGTCGTCAGCTTGGCCGACATAGCCCTTCCCGAAGCAGGCGGGTGCATCGGCCTGGGGCTTCCCCTGGCCAGTGGCGACGGTCTCGGCTTCGATCCACTTCCCGTCCGGTGGCGGGATCACGTAGCCCGAATCCATCTGTTGTGCCAGTGCCGAGACAGCGAGAACGAGAGGTAGCAGTCGAAGGAGCATGCGTTGCCCTATGGGTCTGACCGAAACAAGTTTGTCAAATGTAGCATGGCTCACACACCAGCGCTCTACTCCGGTTTCCGGCCATGCCGTTGGCGTCGCCCTCATCGAGGTGCGAGAGTAGGCGCATCAGAACCTGGACTCATCGAGGATGCGCATCACATGTCGAGCTTGGTCAGTGACTATCCCGTTGCCTTTCACAACGTCGGTGAACTGGAGCGGCTGGGGGATCTTCCCGGCGTCCTGCTTTCGCGCCTGCCCCGAGGCGTCCGGGAGGCGCTGAACCGCCGGGCCCGGCATGTGGCGCTGGAAGGGGTCGGCTGCGAGATCCGCTTTGTCAGCGAGCATCCCGATGTGCGCGTGTTCGTGGCGGCGCAGAAGCCGGAATTCGGGGAGCAGTTGGAGATCCGCGTGTTCCGGGGCGACTTCGAGCACTCCACCCACCAGATCCCTCCCGGGCAGACCTCCATTCTTGCTCTGAGCGTCCCCGATACCTTCGGTTCTCCCCAGCCACACCACCTTCGTCAGGGCTTCGCGCCGAATGTCTGGCGCGTGCAATTCGGTCGGGGGCCGGGGCTGTTCTTGGGCGTGGACGGTCTCGGCGGCACGATTCGTCCGCCACAGGCCGACGAACTGCCCGGCCTCTCCTGGCTGGCCTATGGTTCATCGATCACCAACTCCAGTCTCGACGGCTATCCGTCGGTTGCCGCCCGGCGTCTGGGCGTGGATGTGATGAACAAGGGCCTGAGCGGTGCCTGCCACTGTGAACCCGAGCTCGCCGATTGGCTGGCCTCAGGCTGTGCGTGGGACTTCGCCACTCTCGAGCTCGGCGTCAACATGCGCGGCATGACTCCCGACCAGTTCGGCACGCGCGCCACCCATCTGGTTCGGCAAGTGGTTGCCATGAACCCTGGGAAACCGGTGTTCCTTATCACCATCTTCCCCAACTGCCTGACCGAAGGCATTGCTCGCACGGAACGCATCTGCGCGAACGATCTGGCCTTCAACGAGATCCTGCGCGGTCTCGTGGCCGAGATCGAGAGCCCCGATCTGCACCTCGTCGAGGGGGATCAGATCCTCGATCAGTTCACCGGTCTCCGCACCGATCTTCTGCATCCCACTCCCTACGGTCACGCGGTCATGGGCCTCAATCTTGCCGAGATCCTCCGTCCCGTTCTCGTCGCCAAGGGCCTGCTCAACTAGCTCGGTGAATTGGCCAGTGCTTGGGGCCCCGCGTTTTATCTGGCATGGTTGCCACAAGATTTGCCGGGACCAGTACGTTCGTAGACATAAGAGGCCCGCCATCACACACACGCGTAGGGCTGTACCCAGCAAGGAGCAAGACACATGAAGACAAGGCAGATGTTCGTCCGGATGGTCGTGGGAATCGCGCTGTTCATGGGTATTCACTGTGCTTTGGGCCAGGCAGCGGCCGAAGCACCCGGAGTTGAGGAGCAGTTCCAGAAAATGGGGGTCGATGCCCGCACGGTGGGGCACATTCGCGGGGCCTTCAAGAACGCCGGCGTTCAGGAGGACAAGATCGACGTGGCCCTCACTGGCGTGGTGAAGACGATCATGGAGATGAAGGAGAAGGGCGGCGCCTTCCAGATGGACCAGGAACTGGTGAACCACCTCAAGACCGAGGGTGGTCTCAACGACCAACAGGTTCAGATGGTCCGGGGGCTGGCCGGTCGGGTGAAGGGCATGCTGGACGGACGAGGCAGAGGACAGCAGCAGCAGCAAAAGCGGGACGGGAAGATGTTCACCGAGGATGTGACCATGGTGTACGTCCAAACCCTGATCCAGGCCTTCGACAAGGACAAGAACATCATCGTGGATGAGGGTGAGCTTGAGAAGGGGTTCCTCGGGTTGCTTGAACAATCCGAAGCGAACCATGCCAAGCTGCTGGTCCTTTTCGATGAAGACAAGAATGGTGCCCTCGGCAAGGAGGAACAGAAGGCCGCCCGCACGTTCTTCTTCCAGCTCGCATCGACTGTACTCTATGACGCAGACCGGGATTGGAAGGTGGGCGAGAAGGAGTCTGAAGAGGCCTGGGATGGACTCTCTGGCCAGTACGAGCGGCACAACGAGAACATGGTAAAGAAGTTCGATGGAAACAAGGATGGGGAACTGGACCCCGAAGAGACGAAGAAGGCCCAGAGAGCCATGCAGCAATGGCAGAAGCAGCAACAGGGGAGGCGGAAACGGGGCCAGCCAGGGCAGAGGGACGGGCGTCAGCCAGCTCAGAAGGGAAGGAAGAGGGACTAGCGCGGCCCGAGAACTACACGACGAACCGAAGAACTGGGCCTGCTGTGCAGGCCCAGTTCAGCCATTTTCTGACCGGCTCTGGGGACTGCCCAGACCACCACGCTTGGCAGCAACCAACCGACCTCCATGAGCAATACTCCACGTCCCAGAATTCTGCACGCCATCTTGGCCGGCGCTGTCCTCGGTGCTCTTGGCATTGGCATCGTTCTGCGGCGGTCCAGCCATCACCTGTCTGCGCTGGGGGAGCTGCTCGCATCCTCCGACGGAGAGCAGGCTGCCCGCCGGATGGAAGAGGCCCTGCTCCAGGGCGGCAAGCAGTTGCGCCCCATCGCCACGGAGGTCCCCGAGGGAAGAGCCGGGCTGACGCTCATCCTCGGGCGCGCTGACCTTGCAGCCCATCAGGTCTACCTGCGTACGGCCGCAGACGGGCACCAATGGTTGCATATCGATGGTGAAGGACAGATCCACGGCAGGGATGGCCTCGTGGGCACTGTGAAGGAGACCGTGGAGCTGTTGTTTGTGCCGTCTGGCCTGACCGTTTTCGTGGATGACAAGCCGTTGTTGACCGAGACTCTTCCTTGGGAAGCCCAATGGGTGGCGCTGCCCGATGCGGGACCGCCTCCCAAGACGAAAGTCATCCCGCAGATCGTCGTCCGCGACGATTTCATGCGCGAGAAGCTGGAGCCACACCCTTACGCCCGAGTCACCGCCGGCACGGTCACCCTCGCCCAGCGCGGCGGGGGCATGGCGACGACCGTCGGTCAGGAGGCCGATCCCAACTTTCAGCGGGCGGTCAACCCCTTCTCGGTCCGTGCGGCCGACGGTGGCCAGCTCACTTACAAAGTCCATACCCCGACGCGCTGGGGAGATGTCCACGCCGAAGCGTGCTTCTACTTCGGCGTTCCGAAGACTGGTCACGTGATCGACCGGGACGCCCTGCCGACCGGGACCGATATGATGTTGGCCATGGGGCCGGAAGACGGCCTGCAGGTCGCCTTCGGTTGGTCGGGAGCGGCGGGTGGGTTTGTTCTGCAAAGCCGCTCGGGGGATGCGTCTTGGACGGTGCTGGAACGCTGGCAGGAGAAGCGTCCCCCCCTGACCAACTGGGTGAAGATCGGTCTGGAGTGTCGCCGGGGGTACGAGGTGGTGGGGCTCCTTGACGATGTGCCCGTGCTGTCAGCCGTGTTGCCGAGCCGCCTGCACGGCCCCTTTCACGTTCGTAGTGGCAAGGGCTTGACCGAGTTCGACGATGTTCGGGCCTGGTCGCTGCCGACCCCGGCTGCCAAGCCCGCTCCGCTGCTTGTCCGCAGCCGGCAGTTTGCAGGCAAGGAACGCAAGCAGAAGGCTGACCCCGGCGAGTTCGACGAGTGGGCCTCCTCCGCCCATGCATTCGAACGTGTCTCATGGCGGGATGCCGCAAGCGGCATCCGCCAGGCCGCGATCGTGACTGGAGCCGGGATCATCGGTGACTTCACCTGCGAATCCCCGGCCAAGCCGCTGGCCAGCGTTCTGCCCGGCGTGATCCACCGCATCGGCCTCTATGCGGCCAGGGCAGACCGCCCCGTCGATGTCCGCGTAGACCGCCCTGCCTGCATGATCCAGGCGGTCCGGACGGAAGCTGGCTGGAGCGTCAAGAAGAGCGACGGGGAGTTTGCCGGCCCGGATGCCGAGCTGCCCGTGCCGGGACTCGCGGTCGCGCGGCGCGCGGAGAACGGCAACCGCTTCTGTCTGCGCGTCTCCGGGCGCTGGCTTCCCCTGTCCGATCCCGTGCCGGGCGCCGTCTATTTGGCCATTGTCCGCACTGTCGATCCGCGCTCTGGTAGGCGCTTTCTGCTTGCCCCCAGGCCCAGGGATCACATCGTCCACTGCGCCAATCTTGTCCACGAGTTGTTCGAGGATGCGCCCAGTGCCTGGAGCTGGGTCGATGGGGCGTTCCGTATGGACTGCCGGTGGGCGTGCCAGAATCAGTGGAACTTCATGGCTTGTGGTTCCACTGGCCTTCCCCGCATGATCAGCAAGCGGGTCTTTACCGGGGATCAGGTGCACGATAGTTTCATGTGCTTCCGGGCGACCTTCCCCTGCGATGCCGGCGACACGAC
>JABGQJ010000699.1 GCA_018648945.1 Victivallales bacterium | reverse complement strand
CGACCTATCTGCATGGCCCCCTGAGCGTGCGCGCTCTGGAGGCCGGGCACCACGTCTTCAGCGAGAAGCCCATGGGGTTGAACACGGACGTCTGCGACACCATGATCGCCGCCGCTGCAGCCAGCGGCAAGCTGCTCACCCTTGGCCAAGTCCTCCGCTTCTGGCCCGAATACGTCTTCCTGAAGGAAGCCATCGACTCCGGCAAATATGGCAAGCTCCAGACTCTCTCCATGACCCGCACGGGCGGCGTCTCCATCGGCTTCGAGAGCTGGTTCCTGGATGAAGAACGCGGCGGCATGCAGATCTTCGACCGCCACATCCACGATACCGACCTGGTCCTCTGGCTGCTCGGCCGGCCCAAGGCCGTGCGTGCCTTTGGCTTTGAGAAGTGCCCGCGCACGGATGGCGGCATCGTCCACAGCTTCACCGAGTATATGTACGACGACATGGCCGTCGCCGCCGAGGGCAATGCCAATATGCCCGCTGGGTATCCCTTCACAATGAGCTACACGGCCGTTTTCGAGAACGCCTGTGTAGAGTACTCCAACCGGCACACGCCCTCCCTCGCCCTCTACACCGGCGGCGAACCGGAACATCCCGACCTGCCCTCGCCTCTCGGCGACCTCAAGGGCGGCCTGAACATCAGCTCCAGTAGCGGTTACTTCCTTGAGCAGGTCTACTTCTTCGAGTGCATCCGCACCGGTCGCCAGCCCGAGATCGTCACGCCAGAGAGCGCGCGCGAGACCATCGAAGTCGTTCGCGCCGAAGTCGCCAGCGTCCGTTCCGGGGAAGCCATCGAACTGTAAGCGCGGAGACCGCGTCTGCTGGTCACGGGTACTTTGGGATTCGCGGGCTGGCGCAGCCATCGGAGCCCGAACCACAGTGCCCAATCCAGCCATGATCCTGACGCTCCTCCTCGCGCTTAGCCCGATGCTGAGTGCCCAAGGCGCGGATGCCATCATGGAACCCAGGGGCGCGCATCGCATGCCGTACGTTCGCTACGAGGCGGACGCCGGGGAGTTGGGCGGTGGCGCTCGTATCTGCGGACCGTCGTTCGACCAGGACCGGACGGAATCGGAAGCATCGGGCCGCGCCCATGTCGCCCTGCCGGCCAAGGGCGCGTACGTGGAATGGTCGATCCGCCAGGCGGTGAATGGCGTCAACCTTCGTTTCACCATGCCGGATTCGCCGGACGGAACCGGCCGCAGTGGCGAGCTTGAGATCTTCGTCAACGGCAAGCCGCAACGACGTCTGCCCCTGAGTTCGTACCATGCGTGGCAGTACTTCGACAAGACCAAGAATCCGCGCCATCCCGCCAACGATCCGGTCCACGCCAAGGGCCTCGGCAGTGCCCGCATGCGGTTCGACGAGGTCCATTTCCGGCTTGCCAGAAGACTCCAGGCCAACGACCGGATTCGACTACAGAAGACGGCCGACGACGGCATCGAGTACGGCATCGATTTCATCGAGGTGGAGGCGATCCCCCCGGCCATCCCCAAGCCGGAGGGGTTCCTCGACGTGACGGCATTCGGTGCCGTCGCCCAGGCTGGCAAAGACGACTACCCGGCATTCGCGTCGGCGTTGGTGGCCTGCGCCGAACAGGGCAAAGGTCTGTACATCCCGCCGGGACGCTACGAGCTCGGCGGCCAGATCAAGCTCGATCACGACGGGCTCCGGCTCCTCGGCGCGGGTATCTGGCATACCGAGTTGTATTTCACCCAGCTCGACAAGGCGAAAGGTGGCATCTACGGCACCGGTTCGCGCCTCCGCGTCGCCGATCTCTACCTGTCCTCCCGCCTGAATATGCGCCGCAGCTACCGGGCTTTCGGGCAGCATTGGGGCAAGGGATCGACGATCGAGAATGTCTGGTTGGACCACTTCTCGACCGGATTCTGGGTCGGCCACTACGGCACGAAGGAGCCCGGTGTCGCCGACGGCCTGGTCATCCGCAACTGCCGCATCCGCAACACCTACGCGGATGGGGTGAACTTCGCCAAGGGGAGCCGCAACTGCGTGCTGGAGCACAGCAACGTGCGCAACAACATGGACGATGGCACCGCGACCTGGGCCTCGAACGCCCAGCCGGTCGGGGCGACCGAGAACAACACGTTCCGCTTCAACACGGTCGAACATACGCTCCGCGCCAGCGGCATCGGCATCTTTGGCGGCAAGGGGCACACCGTGCACCATTGCCTCATCGTCGATTCCTTCGCCGGTCCCGGCGTCCGGCTGAACTCCGTCTTCCCCGGATACCCGTTCGCCGATTCCGGGTTCACGACCATCCGGGACACGACCATCCTGCGCTGCGGCACACGCGCCCACATGTGGGACCGGCCACTGGGCGCGATTGACCTGGAGGTGAAGCGCTACGACGTGCGGAACATCCTGTTTGAGAACGTCGACGTCGTCGATTCCCTCGCCTCCGCCATCGCGATCCACGCGCTGCGCAACAAGCCCGAGTTCCAGATCCAGGACGTGTACTTCCAGAACGTGCGGGTCAAGGGAACGGGAAGCGACGGCCTCGGCCTCGGCTACGGCCTACTCGCAGACCGCGACGTGAAGGGCTGGGCCCAGAAACACGGACTCGAGTTCCCCAAGGCTGGGGATACGCCCATCGCCAACCAAGCCGAGGCGTTCCTATTGAGAGACGGTCCACCCCCCGAACAGCCACGCGCGCCGGAGGGAAGGGAGGACTGAGCGGTTGCCATCACCCAACGCTTTGGCTTCGCCCTTCTTGGCTCCCTACCCCACCCTCACCCGCCTACAGCCCGTAAGCTACCGCACAGGAGAATCTGTCATGAAGGCTACCGTGTTCTCCGCCGACCAATGGCTCTACCCCGACACGTCGACGGACCAGGGCAGCGACCAGATCGCCCTGGCCGTGGCTCGTGGAGCGCGTTGCGCCTGCCAGGTGCTCGTGCAGGCACCAGATGCAGCCAAGCTGTCCTTCTCCCTCGACGGCGACGTGCCAGGGGCGCCGCAGACCTGCCAGTTAGTCGATGTGATGGTGGAACGCAACACGGGGCTCCATGGCTTCGTCACCAAGCCAGGCGACGATCCCAGCGACTACGTCACCCGTGCCGCGCCCTTCCGCGTCTATGACGCCCTCAAGCCAACGGGGGGCTCTTGCGAACTGAAGAATGGGCAGGCCGCGCTCCATCTCCTCTGGCGTATCCCCACCGATGCGGAGCCGGGTTCCTACCAGACAACACTGCGCCTTGGCGCTGGCTCGACGGTGGCGGAGATCCCCATCGAGATCCAGGTCCACGCGGCGCGTGTGCCGGTCCAAGGCAACCTGAAAGTGACCAACTGGTTCAGCCTGGAGAACATGGCCTCGCGACATGGCCTGGACCTGTGGTCGCCAGAGCATTGGCAGATGATCGAGCGCTACGCCAAGATCATGCGGGATGGTCGCCAGACCCACTTCCTGCTGCCCATTCGCCTGGTGGAGATCGAGCAATTGGCGGATGGCGACTACCGCTTTGATTTCTCCCGCGTCGAGCGGTTGGCCAACCTGTTCTTCGACCTCGGGTTCACCTGCCTCGAAGGCGGGCATGTGGGCAGTCGGCTGCACTGGAGCGCCCCCGAGTTCGTCCTGGCCGCCAACCGCGAGATCGAGGCAACTGCCCCAGAAGGCTACCGGTTCCTGGCCCAGTATCTGCCCGCCTGGCGGCAGTTCTTGGTGGATCACGGCTGGCTCGACCGCTGCCTGCAATACGTGGCCGACGAACCCACCGACACCTCCGCCGCCGACTACCGCGTGCTGTCCGGAATCGTCCGCAAATTCCTGCCCGGCATTCGCCTCATCGATGCCGTCGAGCGCCCTGAGCTCGGCGGAGCCGTGGACATCTGGGTGCCCAAGAACAGCTACTACGAGCAGCATCGCGACGCCTTCGAAGCCCACCGTGCCCTCGGCGACGAGCTCTGGTTCTACACCTGCTGCATCCCCGGCGGGCACTACTGCAACCGCCTGCTCGACGCTGCGTTGCTGCGCACTCGCTACCTGCACTGGGGAAACCACCTGTACGATCTCAAGGGCTACCTGCACTGGGGCCTGAACCAC
>JABGQJ010000698.1 GCA_018648945.1 Victivallales bacterium | reverse complement strand
ATCCGACCGGCCTGAATGCCGAGAATGCCCGGGAGCTGTTCCCGTTTGTGTAGGAATGGAATGATGGAATGATGGAATGTGCCCGGCCCGGCCGACTTCCTCCCCACTATTCCACCATTCCAGTATTCCATCATTCCCTCCCCAAAGGAGCTGACCAGATGAAGATTCTTGAACATCAGACGATCTACCAGGATGACGCGTGGTACAGCACCTTCCCATCCGTGGTTTCTCGACCCGACGGGGAACTGATCGTGGCCTTCCGCCGCGCGCCCGAAAGGCGGACCAAGCAGTTCGCGCCCGGGATTTCGCATGTTGATCCGAATAGCTATCTGTATCTCGTCCGCTCGCGGGACTTGGGGAAGACGTGGTCCGAGCCTGAATTGATCTACGCCCATCCCATGGGCGGTTCGCAGGACCCCTGTCTGCTCCAGTTGGCCGATGGCACGCTGATCTGTGCCAGCTACCTGTGGACCCTCGTGCCCGATGCAGCGGCTGAGCACATGCCCCGCAGCGTGAAGGCCTTTGGCAGCTGGTTCTCCGGCTCGCTCGGTGGCTATCTGATGCGCTCCGCCGACGCGGGGGCATCCTGGGAAGGGCCGATCACGCCGCTGGAGTTCGACGACAACCAGGCCTGGCTTGATGGCCATCCGCGCCCCGCCCTGAACCGGGGGGCCATGTGTCAGGGCCGCGATGGCGCAATCTACTGGTCCGTGGTACGCACCCCAACCGACCTCGGACACACCGTTCTGGAGTTGCTTGTTTCCGAGGACCGGGGCAGCACGTGGGAGCATCGTTCGCACATGGCGTCGGATGAGAAGGTGGTGTTCAACGAGACCTCCCTGATCGAGACCGCTGGCGGCGATCTGGTCGCCTTCGTGCGCACGGGCGGGTACAATGACCAAGGGGTCATCATCCGTTCCACCGACCAGGGGGCCACCTGGGAGCCATGGCAGGACCTGGGCATCGTCGGGCATCCCTACCAAGCCGTGCAGTTGCCCGACGGGCGGATTCTGATCGTTTACGGCTACCGGCACGAGCCCTTCGGCATTCGCGCCCGCGTGATGGATGCGGAGTGCCGCGAGTTCGTGGGTGAGGAGCTCGTGCTACGCGACGACGCGGGCAACAGCGACATCGGTTACCCCTGGGCCTGCGTCACCGCCGATGGGCGTGCCATCGTGACCTATTACCTGAACCACGACGACGGCACTCGCTTCATCGGTGCTACGTATTTGGGAATGGAATGATGGAGTAGTGGAATAATGGGAAGATGAAGAGAGAGTAGCGCCATTCCAGTCCCAAGTCTTCGGGTCCCCTCTCCCCAAATCTGAAATCACAAATCTCAAATCCCTCAATGAAGACAACCGTAACCATCGACCGCGCCGGCTTCCGGATCAACGGCATTCCCACCTATCAGGGACGGGTCCACGAAGGCCAGTCTGTCGAGGGGTTGCTGCTTAACAGTCGCATGATCCAGGGGATCTTCGACGACGAGAATCAGGAGACCGCCAAGCGCTGGCGCTACCCTGACACGCGCACCTGGGATGCGGACCGGAATACCGACGAGTTCTGCGCGGCGTTGCCGGAGTACCGGCGGCACGGGCTGCTCGGCGTAACCGTGGGCCTACAGGGCGGGGGCTCGATCTACACGTCCGATGTGTACGACCAGTACGAGTGCTCTGCCTTCGAGCCGGATGGCACGTTCCGCCCCGCCTATTTCGAGCGGCTCAAGCGGGTCCTGGCGGCGGCGGATGCCTGTGGCATGGTGGTGATCGTCAACTACTTCTACTGGAAGCATGCCCTGCGCTTGGAAGGCGAGAAGACGATGAGGCGCATTGCCGAGGAAGTCACCGGCTGGTTGCTGGACACGGGCTACCAGAACATCCTGATCGATGTGTTCAACGAAGCGGGCGAACGGTGGGGCATGGATGCCTTTGCCGAGGAGAACCTGCATCGTTGGGTCGAGTTGGTCCAGGGCACGACTCAAGGTGGTCGCCATATCCCCGTCGGGATCAGCACGCTTGGCGGCAATGCCCTTCCCACCGGGCGTTGGGCCGAATTGGAAGACATCTCCATGCCCCATGGCAATGGGCTCCAACCCGAGCAGCTTGGGGCCAAGCTGAAGCGGTTCAAGGAAGGCAAGGAGTACCAGAAACGGCCCCGGCCCATCCTGGTCAACGAGGATTCCGTATTCGTCGAGAACCTGGAAGCCGCCGTGGCCGAAGGCGCGTCGTGGGGGTTCTACTGCCAAGGCTACGGCAGTTGCTACCAGGACCGCACGAACTGGAAGGCACAGGACCGCGAAGACTGCTGCGACGATCTCAGTGGCTACCAGACACTACCCGTGAACTGGGGCATCAACACCCCCATCAAGAAAGCCTTTTTCGACCGAGTTCTGGAAATCACCGGCGGCGAATAGCCCCATCTGGAGAGACCCATGCGTTCGATTCCCTGCCTTCTTCTGACCGTTGCCTGTTCCGTGGTCCACGCCGCCGAGGCACCCAAGGTGCCGGAAGCGCCGAAAGTCGCAGAGGCACCAAAGGTCGTGCCATCGGTCAAGCTGGACTTGCCGCCGGTGATCTATACGGTGCCGGGCATCGAGGCGAATATCTACTTCGACAACGTCTCGCTCTGCGTGAACCCGAAAAACTACGTGTTCGATGTCACCTGCAACCGGGGGCAACAACAGGTGGAACGGTGGACGTACATGCCGAAGGAGAAGGACGTGGGGCAGTTCACGCTGCGCTTGGATGTGCTCGATGGGGCCAACCGGGTGGTCGCCTCGGACACCACGATGATCAAGGTCTCTCCCCAGAAGGCCGGGGCTGGGGTACCAGCCAGCATCCTGATCATGGGTGACAGCCTCACGGCGGCGACCATCTACCCCACACAGGTCCACGAGAACTGCCAGGCCGAGGGCAACCCCGCGTTGACCATGGTGGGCAGCGTTGCCAGAGGCCCCGTTCGCCACGAGGGCTATGGTGGCTGGACGGCCCATCGTTTCGCCACCTACCACCTCCCCAACGGCTCTGCCCGCACCGGCAAGCGCGCGACCTCCGGCAGTCCATTTCTGTACAAGAAGGAGGACGGCACCTTCGCCTTGGACTATGGCCGCTACTGCCAGGATATGAATGGTGGCAAGGCGCCCGACTACGTGACCATCCTGCTGGGCTGCAACGACACCTTCTCCGCCAGCGACGAGACCATCGAGGAGCGCATCGCCACCATGCTTGAGCATTACGACACGCTCGTTGCCATGATCCACAAGCTCAATCCCAAGACCAAGATCGGTGTCCTGCTGCTCGCTCCTCCCGCTGGCACCCAGGATGCCTTCGGGGCCAACTACAGATCCGGGCAGACCCGGTGGCAGTACAAGCGCAACCAGTTCCGCGTGGTCGAACGGCTGACCGAACAGTACGGCAAGCGCGAAAAGGAGGGCATTTACATCGTGCCCGCCAACGCGAACCTGGACTGCCTGCGCAACTATCCCTCCAGGAACGCGGCCCCGAACGCCCGGGCCACGGTCAAGGAACTACGCCTGTCCAACGGCGTGCATCCCGGCGCCGCTGGCTACAAGCAGCTCGGCGACACCATCTATTGCTGGCTCAAGGCCATGCTCGCGAAGTCGGCGAAGTAGTAAGGGCCCGTCCAGGGCGGGTCACAGCCCCGTCCCGAGTGTCAGGCCTGAGCCGCCAACACCGGACTGGCTGAAGTGGGACACCGTCCCCTCGTTTCTCACGACACTCCCGCCCGAGGCGGCGGGCTCAGCGGTCGCATACACGCTCTGCAACGCCAGGTTCTCGATTGTCCCACAGTTGTGGACAAGATCAATGGGCGACTGGCAGCGGTTCCTGAGGCTGATATCGCTGAGCACGAGATTGGCCACGGTTGCCCCAGCCGCGATATGGAGGTCAGCGACGGGGACCGTCTCTTCGGTTCGGTGGTAGTCGCGGAGGGAGAGATTGGAGACTTCCGCTGGCGCATCGATCCAGATCGGGGCGAGCTGGGGCTTGACCGGAAGCGCGGTCGGGCCTGGCCCGGCTTTGGCGCAGAACACGCCCTGGATCGAG
>JABGQJ010000697.1 GCA_018648945.1 Victivallales bacterium | reverse complement strand
CGCGCCCGCTCGTTCGGGGGCAGTTTCGTCAGGTCGGACTCGGCCACCTCCGTGCGCCCCTGGTAGAGGGACTGGATCGCTTCGTTGTTGTAGAAGCGGATGTCGGCGATGCGCAGCGTGCCTGCGCCCCGGAACTCGAACACCAGATCCACATGTTCGCCCAGGCGATCGGGGATCAGTACCTTCGGCCGCACAATCGGCTCGAAGGCGCTGGGTAGGGAGAAGGACTCCTCGGACTCGCGGTTCATGCCGTTGACCGAGGTCTTGTCGCCCTCCTCGGTGAGGATGTAGCAGCTGAGGTTGGTCGAGCCCTTGGCACCCTCGATGTTCGCGAGGTAGCTGATCAGGTAGTTCTCGCCAGGTACAAGCTGGGTCTTGCCGTCACGCACCGTCGGGATGCGGGCGCGAAGCTGCAGCATCTCGATATCAGTGGTGTGCATGGCCACGCAGGAGGTGAGATCCTGCTTGTTTGTCGTCAGTTTCTCCACGACAATGCGGTTATCGGGATCGGGGAGGGGGGCGTCCACACCCTCCTCTTCCTTGGACGGAGCGATGGTGAGTTCGTATCCCTCGAAGCCATCCTTGAAATCCTTGTTCCGATTCAGCTGCGGGCCATGGGGCCAGAGCTTGTCGGAGTAGTGGTGGAAGAGCCGGGCCTGCCTGGTGTCCCGCGGAATCGTGTAGATCAGGCCGATGAAGCGATACCAAATACCATGGCCCATCCAGGGCGCGGCCATGACCAGCATGGCATAGATCACGATCAGCTCGCCGCGCGGCAGCCGGAGCTTGCGGTTCAGCATCTCGTAGAGACAGACGATCAGGAGCACGCCCAGGAACACGCCGACCGCACCCACCGGTGGCGAGTTGTCATTCAGGCTGGTCCGGTTGACCACCAGGACGCAGTGCCAGTGCGACCAAGCAGCCAGCAACGCAAGGCTGATCAGGCCAATGGCGAAGCTGCGGGCATTGAAACTCTTCGGGAGAGGACTCTGACTCACTCAGTACGTCTCCTCGATGTGGCCGGGGGCCACCTCGGTGGGTATGGAAGATCACAGACCTAGCCGGGCGCGGAGCCCACCATTTGGTCGCCAGGGCGACAAGGGTGCACGCGCGAAGCGGTCGAGCAATGTACCGGTGTCCTCCGTCAGGTCAAGACGATACGGCCGAGGAAGGCGCTCTTTGCCTTCCCTTGCCTACGCCAGCCCTGGCAAGACGTCTCGCCATCGCCAGGGCTGGTTGCCGCATTCTCCCTATTGGCAATCGGCAATGCAGGCAGCCACGTGGCCGATGGCCTGGCCGATTTCGAGCATCGTCTTGTCCCGGCTGTTGCGCCGCTTGAACTCCACCTGGCCCTCGGCGAGGGTCTTGGGGGAGACGATCAGACGGAGCGGGACGCCAATCAGGTCGGCGTCGTTGAACATGAAGCCCGCCTTCTCGCCGCGGTCGTCGAAAAGCACGTCCACCCCCGCCGCCTGCAGCTCGGCGTAGAGTTTCTCGGCAGCTTCGCGGACGGGCTCCTTCTTGATGTTCAGCGCGCAGAGGTGCACTTGGTAGGGGGCGATGGCCATGGGCCAGACCGGGCCGTAGTCGTCGTGGTTCTGCTCGACGACCGAGGCCATGGTGCGGCCGACCCCGATGCCGTAGCAGCCCATGATGAAAGGCTGGGTCTTGCCGTTCCGATCCAGGAACGTGCAGCTCATTGCCTTGCTGTATTTGGTGCCGAGCTGGAAGATGTTCCCCACCTCGATGCCCTTGAGCATGCGCAGGGGTTCGCCGGTGACGGGGCAGGGGTCGCCCTCGCGCACGGTGGCGATGTCCTCGACCGGGATTGCCGCGCGGGTGTCCTCGTCCAGATCGCGCCCGTAGTTGAAGCCGGTCATGTGGTGGTCTGCCTCGTTCGCCCCGACCACGAGGTTGGCGGACCGGGCGAAGGAGCGGTCCACGACCACCCGGATCTTCTCGCAGTCGATGCTCAGCAGGGACGCGTAGCCCGGCTCGGCGCCGGCAGCCTGGATCGCTTCGTCGCTGGCGAAGGTGAGCTGGGGACTCTGGAGGATCTTCTTGAGCTTGGCCTCGTTCACGTCGATGTCGCCCCGAATGCAGACGAAGACCAGGTTGTCCTCGCTGTCGGTGTAGAACACGGCCTTGCCGGTCTGCGCGGGATCGATGCCCAGGAACGCGGCCACGTCTTCGATGGTCTTGGTGCCGGGGGTGTGGACCTTCTCCAAGGGCAGGGGCGCGGTGTCATTGTAGGCCAGGTTGCTCACTGCACATTCGCGATTGGCCTTGTAGGAGCCATCGGGAGAAGCGAAGATCGTGTCTTCGCCAGAGTCGGCGATGGCCATGAACTCGTGGGACACGGCGCCGCCGATCATCCCCGAGTCCGCCTCGATGGAGATGCACTCGCTCAGCCCGACGCGCCGGAAGATGTTCTCGTAGGCTTGATGGCAGCGCTCGTAGTAGGCCTCCAGGCACTCATCGCTGGCGTGGAAGCTGTAGGCATCCTTCATCGTGAACTCGCGCACCCGGATCAGCCCGGCCCTGGGGCGGGCCTCGTCGCGGTACTTGGTCTGGATCTGGTACACCATGGCGGGGAGTTGCTTGTAGGAGTTCAGTTCGGTGCGGGCCAAGTGGCAGACCGCCTCCTCGTGGGTCATGGCCAGGAGCATCGCCTTGTCGTTGCGGTCCTTGAACCGCAACAGCTCGGGGCCCACGCTTTGGTAGCGACCGCTTTCTTCCCACAGCTCGGCGGGCAGAACCACCGGCATCAGGATTTCCTGGCCGTCGATCGCGTCCATTTCCTCGCGGATGATGGCCTCGATCTTGGCGCAGATGCGCGCGCCCAGCGGCAGCAGCGAGTAGATACCGGTGGAAACCGGGCGGCAGTAGCCGCCACGGATCAGGAATATGTGACTTGCGGATTGTGCATCGCGGGGGGCTTCCTTGATGCGTTGGCCGATGAGTTTGGAGAGGCGCATGGATCGGGGATTCCTGTTCGGTGCCCAAGCACGAGCCGGGCAATGGCTTGCGAAACGGCGCGTACCATAGTGGCGAGCACCCCCCTTGGCAACGGACAGCGGCAGGGCGCGGAGCGGGTTGACATGTCCCACCGCTCCGGCTAGCTTCCCCCATGCTGACCGGCAAGGAGATGCAGATGGGCCAGAGAGCCCCCAATCCCAACGCCCCCCGGATCACTGCCAGATCTCGGCTGCTCCCGCTCGCGACGATGGTGGTCACTGCTTGTCTGGGTGGTTGTGCATCCCCCAACCCGGCGTTCGTGGCGGCTCCGGAAGCCGGCCAGGAAGCCGTGATTCTCGTGCACGGCTTGGCCCGGACCAGCCGGAGCATGGTGCGCATGGAGAAGAGGCTGACAGGCGCTGGTTACGCGGTCCACTCCCTGCAGTACCGATCCCGGCGGAAGACGGTCGAACGGATTGCGGAAGAGGATTTGGCCCCGTTCGTGGCAACATGCCAGAGAGCCAACCCGACGAAGATTCACTTCGTGGCGCACTCGCTGGGCAGCATCGTGGTCCGTCAATACCTTGCGCAGCACAAACTCCCGAACGTCGGCCGGGTCGTCATGCTCGGCCCTCCGAA
Organism: Victivallales bacterium; assembly: GCA_018648945.1. The sequence continues at coordinate 470 of JABGQJ010000697.1, read as the reverse complement.
CCAGGGCAGCGAAGTGGTGGATCGGCTTGGCGGCTGCCGCTTGTTCGGCTGGCTCAATGGCCCGGCTGGGCGGCAGCTTGGCACATCCAGTGATTCGTTGCCATCCCGGTTGCCTGCGCCCAAGGGCGAGGTCGGGGTGATTGCTGGCACCCGGTCCATCAACTGGATCCTCTCCGCCATGATCCCCGGCCCCGACGACGGCAAGGTCTCCGTGGCGCGCACGAAACTGCCGGGAATGGTGGGCTTTGTCACGGTACCGGTCCCCCATCCGTTCCTGATGCGGAACCGCAAGGCCATAGCTCTCACGCTGGCGTTCCTGCAAGACGGGGCGTTCGGTACGGGGGTGCCGAGCAACCCGTAAGCTCTGCCAACCAAGAGCCAGCGCTCCCGGCCGTGTCCCCGCCGGGACACGCATCGTTTCGGGGTTGCTGGGAGTGACTGATCTTCCTATACTCGTGCCAGTGGTTGCG
>JABGQJ010000696.1 GCA_018648945.1 Victivallales bacterium | reverse complement strand
CTTTGTGGTGTGGTGGGCGAATGGGAAATGGCCGATGGGCGGCATGGACAGGGAGTGTTGCGGGGGTGTATCTTGGTTCGTGTCAACTAGGAGTAAACGCCATGCGCCTTGCCATCCTTCCCCTTGTTTCCTGTGCTCTCCTCATCGCCCAGCCCGTGCAGACGCCCCTGCCTGTCTTCCAATGGCAGGCGCAGGCCAAGCCCACCCATGCCATCGTGCCCAGGGATGGGGCCAAGCTGGACCCGAAGGGGGCGCTACAACTCCCGCGCGGTGCCTTCGTGGTCACGGGTGCCGACGAGGCATTGCTTGCCGCCTGCAAGGCCAGCAATGAGCTGACCCTCGAAGTGATGCTTCGGTCCAACAGCCGCCAACAACGCGGCCCGGCCCGCATCCTCAGCTTCTCGCGCGACGCCAGCGCCCGGAACTTCACGCTCGGGCAGGAGAACAACCGCCTGCTGCTTCGCCTGCGCACCCCCAAGACGGGTGCCAACGGCAGCAGGCCCCAACTCAGCCTCTGCCCGATTCCCTTCGGCGAGACCCAACATGTCGTGGTCGTCTACCAGCTTGGGCAGACCCAGTGCTACGTGAACGGCAAACGGGTCCTCAACTCACCCCGCCTGGCCGGCGACTTCAGCAACTGGGAGCCCTGCCACCTCCTCCTCGGGGACGAATGGACCGGCGACCGGGACTGGGAGGGCACGGTCGAGGGCGCCGCCGTCTACAGCCAGGCCTTGACGGCAGCGCAGATTGCGGCCAAGTTCGAAGCCTGCAAGGACACTCTGGGCACCATGACATCGGCCCGCCAAACGAGGAAGCCCGCCATGCCGCGACTCACCGCCGACCCCACGCCCAACGACATGCGCATCCGCCCCTACTGGGGCAATCCCTACTACTGGCAGTACAAGGGCCAGCCCGTGATGCTCCTCGGCGGCAGCAAGGACGACAATCTCTTCCAGATCCCCGACCTGAAAGCCCACCTGGATGAGATGAAGGCGGTCGGTGCCAATTACATCCGCAACACCATGAGCGATCGGAACGACATCGGCAACGAAGTCTATCCCTTCCTCAAGCTCCCCAACGGCAAGTACGACTTGGACCAGTGGAACGAAGAGTACTGGACCCGATTCGCCAATCTGCTCAAGTGGACGGCAGAGCGCGAGATCATCGTCCAGATCGAGGTCTGGGATCGCTTTGACTACTCCACCGACAAATGGCCCCCCCATCCCTACAACCCCGCGAACAACGTCACCTACTCCTACGAGCAGTCTGGCCTCAAGCCGACGTACCCCCGGCATGCGGGCACCAACGAACAGCCGCTCTTCTTCACCACCCCCAAACAACGCAACAACACCGTCATCTTGCCCTACCAGCAGAAGTTCGTGGACAAGATGCTGGAGATTTCCCTGCCCTACGACCATGTCTTGTACTGCATGGACAACGAGACTTCGGCCCAAGAGGCCTGGGGCGTCTACTGGGCCGAGCGCATTCGCGCCAAAGCGAAGGCAGCTGGCAAACAGGTCTGCATCACCGAGATGTGGGACGACTGGGATCTGAAGGCCAAGCGCCACGCCCGCACCCTCGACCACCCCGAACGCTATGACTTCGCCGATGTCTCCCAGAACAACCAGAAGAAGGGGCAGGAGCACTGGGACAACTTCCAGTGGGTCCGGGATCACGTCGCTGGTTCACCGCGCCCGCTGAACACGGTCAAGACCTACGGGGCCGAAGGCGGTCGCCACGGTAACGGCCGCGACGGCGTCGAGCGTTGGTGGCGCCATGTGATCGGCGGCGCCGCTTCCGCCCGCTTCCATCGGCCCGATTCCGGGCACGGGCTGTCGGACATCGCCAAGGCCTCGCTCCAGGCAGCCCGCGAGCTCGAAACGCTGATCGAGTTCTGGAGCGTGGAGCCAGCCAACCACCTCCTCAGCGGTCGCCGGCCCAACGAAGCCTTCCTCGCCGCCCGCCCCGACGAAGCCTATGCCCTGTATTTCCCCGACGGCGGCTCCGTCAGGCTTGATCTCACCGACACGGACGAGCTCTTCGTCCTGCACTGGATCGATGTCACCACCGGCGAATGGGGCGAACCGGACACGCTCACCGGCGGCAGTGAGATCCGCATCTCGGCCCCCGGTAAAGGCCACTGGGTCGCCGCCATCGTGTTGCCGCAAGGCGCACAGTAGCCGCCATGACCACAACCGCACCCGACGCACCCCTCCCGTGCTCGCTCGACACTTTCCTCCGCGGAACCGTTCCTCTCCTCCATCGCGCCGTGGACTCCGAACGGCTGATGGACACACTGGGCAGGATTGTCGAGACGGATCGCTGGAACACCTTCGAGCGCCATGCCCAGACCGCCGCATTCCTCCGCCAAGCCTATGAGGACCGCGGCGCGAACGCCACCCGCCACCGCATCCCCACCGGTGGGCCGCCGGGCTCCGGACGCTGGATCATCCAGGAGACCTGGGACGTCAATGACGCCTATGTCGATCTTCTGGGAGCCGGCGAGACCGAGCGTCTGCTGCACTATCAGCACAACCCCTGGTGCGTCATTCAGTGGTCTGCCGCCACTGCCCCAGACGGACTTCGCTGTCCGGTGCGGGTGATCGACAGCTGGGAGGAGTTGGATCGGCTCCCCCCCTTCGCCCTGCGCGGCACCGCCGTGCTGACCAAGCTCAGTCCCTACCACAACGCCCACCGCTGGGCGGCCAAGGGCACCGCCGTCCTTCTCTGTGATGCCCCGGTCAAGGACTGCCCCGATGCCACCCAGTGGGGCAAGTTTGGCTGGGCCGGGCTCGAGATCGATCAGGCCGCCGCCCGTCCCGTTGGCTTCATGCTCTCCACAAACGAGGGGATCCGGCTCCGCGCCAAGCTTCAGGAGCAGGACACCCTCACCATCCACGCGTGCCTCGATGCCCGTCGTGCCACGGGTCACCACGAGGTGGTCTCCGCCCTTCTTCCCGGACAGGACGACCCGCAGGACGAGCTCTGGGTCATCGCCCATGGCTGCGAGCCGGGAGCGATCGACAACGCCTCGGGCGTTGCCGCGTCTCTCGAGATTGCTCGAGTCCTGTCCCACCTCATCACCGCCGGGCAGCTCCCGCCCCTGAAGCGGAGCGTCCGTTTCCTGCACGGCCAGGAGTGCTATGGGTTCTTCGACTACTTGGCGCAGGAACGCCGCCTGCAACCCCCGTTGGCCGGGATCTGTGTAGACTGCGTGGGTGCCCGTCCGGAGCTCTGCGAGGGACAGCTCAAGTGGCACGCCAGCGTCCCGTCGTCCGCCGCAGTGTTCGAGGATGTGGGCGCGGCCGCGCTGCACGCTGCCCTCGAACAGAGCACCGCGCAATACACGCTCGTGCGACGCCCCTTCACATCGACCGAAGACACGATGATTGCCGATCCTGCCTATGGCTTCCCCTGTCCCTACCTCGGCCATTTCCCCTACCGTGGCTACCACAGCTCCGCAGACACCATCGACACCATCGACCCCGACGGCCTCCAGGCCTGCGTCGTCGGCACCGCTGCATACCTCCTCTTTCTCGCCAATCTAGACTCCGGAGGCGTCACCGAACTCGCCCAGTGGCATACCCGGAACACGCTCGCGAAGATCCCCCAGCTCCCAGATGCCCCGCCTCGCCATGCCTTCGTCAAAGCCCGGCACAACGCCACCATCACCCGCCTGCGACGCTGGCTTTGGGGCGGAGACCGAGACGCGGTCCTCGCTCAGCTGGCGGCCTGCTCGGACACGATGGACGCCCAACCCGAGCAAGTCGACCACCAGACACCCGATGCTGCGCAACTCATTCCCTTCCGCCGCATCCCTCTGGCCCCAACCTACGAGAACGTGGACAGCAGGCTCCGCCGGTGCTTCCGCGACAGCCACGTGCACAAGTGGGCCCTCTACTGGGCAGATGGCTCGCGAACGCTCCAACAGATCCGCGAACTCGCGTCCGCCGAAGCCAACGCCGAGTACAGCCTGGAACAGATCACCGCGTTCTTCCAGGCCATGGGTGAGATCGGCTACGCCAAACTCGTGCCACTGTCCGACCTGCTGACTCGCGACCGGCTCGTGGACGACCTGCGGGCCCTGGGGCTTCACGCTGGCATGG
>JABGQJ010000695.1 GCA_018648945.1 Victivallales bacterium | reverse complement strand
CTCGGGCAAGTTCCGCGTGACCGAAGGCACAGGGCGTTACTACTGGTCGCATCCCGTGGTGGCCAACGGCGTACTCTACATCCGGCACGGCGACACCTTGATCGCCTACAAAGTGGGCCAATAGGGTCTGTACGAGGAGAATTGGACAGGATGAAGCGAAATCCGAAGGTCGGGCTTCTGCCCCTTTATCTCAAGCTCTACGACGACATCCTTCCCGAGCGACGGGAAGAGTTCATGCCGTTCCTTGACGAGGTCGTGACGAGTCTCGCCGTCGAGTCGGTGGATGTGGTCCGGGCGGATGTCTGCCGCATTGCCTCGGAATTCGAGCAGGCGGTTGAGCTGTTCAAACAGGAGAAGGTGGACCTGATCGTCACCTTGCACCTGGCCTACTCCCCTTCGCTGGAGGCGATCTACCCGCTTTGCGGGACCGAGATCCCGATTCTGATGCTGGACACCACCATGGACGAGGCCTTCGGCCCGGATGTGGCCGCAGAACGGATCATGTACAACCATGGCATCCATGGCGTGCAGGATTTGGCGTGCATGTTGCGCCGGCGGGGCCAACCCTATCGGGTGGTGGCCGGGCACTATCGCAATTCGAAGGTGATTGCCCGCGCGGCCCAGGTGGCCCGCGGCGCGTTGGCGGCCCGCAAGTTGCTTGGCTCCAAAGCGCTCCGCATTGGCCCGAGCTTCCCTGGAATGGGGGATTTCCTGGTGGAAAGCGGGGTGCTCAGCGAACGGCTGGACATGGACGTGACGCAGATTCCGCCCGGCCAACTCGTTGCGGCAATCGAAGCGCTGAGCGACGCCGAGGTCGGCGCGGAGATCGAGGCCGATCACGAGCGGTTCCAGGTCGAAGTAGAAGCCGATGTGCACGAGCGTTCGGTGCGGGTTGGATTGGGGGTTCGCAAGATGCTGGCAGAAGGGGGGTTCGATTGCTTCAGTGCCAACTTCCTGGCCTTCGACCAGACGGCTGGCCCCGTCAGCACGGTGCCATTCTTGGAGGCCTGCAAGGCGATGGAGCGAGGCGTGGGTTACGCGGGAGAAGGCGATGTGTTGACGGCCGGCCTGGTCGGGGCTCTGGCCTCCAGCTTCGGGCGGACCACGTTCACCGAGATCTTCTGTCCCGACTGGCAGGGCGCATCGCTGTTCCTCTCGCACATGGGGGAGATCAATCCGGAGGTGATGGGCGGCAAGCCGGTTTTGCGCGAGAAGCCCTTCCCCTACACGCCGGCCCAGAATCCGGTCGTGGTCTCCGGTGCCCCCGAGCCCGGCCCGGCGGTGTTCGTGAACCTGGCGCCCGGCCCGGCCGACCGTTTCGGCCTGATCGTAGCGCCGGTGGAAATCCTTCCCGAAGTGCCCAACGAGAGCCTGGAACAGTCCGTCCGCGGGTGGATGCGACCACGCCGGGCGATCCCGGACTTCCTCGAAGAGTTCTCGCGCCATGGTGGCACCCACCACAGCGCCCTGGTGTTTGGTGATTGCCTGGAGGGCCTCCTGGCCTTCGCTGATTTTGCGGACTTGGACTGCGTTGTCATCTAGCCCGAGGAGAGCGAGAATGGATCCCCTGCGTTTCGGAATTGTCGGCGCCTGCGGGCGCGGTGCGAGTTTCAAGACCGCCTGCGAGGCGTCCGGCCAAGTGGTTGTCCAGGCGGTCTGCGACATCCATGAGGAGGGCCTGCCCGCTGCGGCGGAACGCCTGGGCGCCCAGGAGCAGTACACCGACTACACGACCATGCTGGACCGCTGCGGGTTGGACGCGGTGGTGGTCGGCACGCCCATGCACTTCCATGCGCCGATGGCGGTGGAGGCGCTGAAGCGGGGCGTCCATGTGCTCAGCGAGGTGACCGCTGGGGTGTCGATCAAGGAGTGCCAGGAATTGGTGGCGGCGGCCAAGGCCAGTTCGGGCACCTATATGCTGGCCGAGAACTTCCCCTACATGAAACCTAACGCCATTGTGCAGGAGATCGTGCGGCAAGGCCTGTTCGGCACGCCGTATTATGGCGAGGGCGAGTACCTTCACGAGCTGAAGGAACTGAACGAGAAGACCGTCTGGCGTCGCCGCTGGCAGACCGGTGTGGCGGGCATCACCTATGGCACGCACAGCCTGGGGCCGTTGCTCCGCTGGTTCGCCGACGACCGGGTTGTTCGGGTCTGTGCGGCGGGTGGCGGACACCACCACGTGGATCCGCGTGGCGACCACTACGAGAACGACGAGTCCAGCGTCATGCTTTGCCAGTTGCGCTCCGGTGGCTTGGTCAAGATCCGCGTGGACATGCTGTCGGACCGCCCCCACTCCATGGCCAACTACCAGCTGCAGGGCACGGATGGTTGCTACGAGTCGGCCCGGGCACCCGGCGAGAAGAACCGCATCTGGCTGCGCTCCCGAGCCAAGGATGCAGGCACTTGGATGGACCTGGACGAACTGGCCGAGGAATTCACCCCGGCATCCTGGAAGGAACACGAGGCCCTTGCCAAGACCACGGGGCATGGTGGTGGCGATTTCTTCGAGATTCTGGACTTCATTGCCGCCTGTCGCGGCGAACGTCCCTCTCCCACCGGCATCCATGAAGCGATGGACATGAGCCTGCCTGGCCTCGTCAGTCAGTTGTCCATGCAGGAAGCCGGGAGTTGGCTCGACGTGCCCGATTCGCGAAACTGGTAGCCTGAAACAAGAGGAAGGGGACCATGGCCGCTTGGGGAACCCGCGCGCAGTTGGCTCTCGACAGTCTCGGCATGCAACCGACGGTGGGCATCCCCACTGGCGGCGTGAACCTGATGGATATCCCGCTGCTTGAGAAAGTGGGCGGGCATGCGCCGGGCTCGTACCGAAGCGACCCGGAGGAGGTCTACTTGGCCTTTCAACGGGCTATTGGTGCCTGCTTCATCGATCAGTTCATCCCCCGCAACCCATTGACGATGGCCGCGCATGGGTATGGCGACGCCACCGAGTTGCGAGCGGGCACCGGAGCGCCCGAGATCCGTTGCGATGGCATGCTGATCGATGGTCCCGAAGCCGTTGTCGCGCATCTTGAGCGGATCGTCTTCCCCCGGCTTCGCGAGGCTGCGGCGCTGTACGACGAGGAGGATGCCGGTCAGGTCCAGCGGCTGATCGCGGCCGAGGAGACCGTGCAGGAACGCTTTGGCAACGACCTTCTGAAGGTGCCCTACAGCGGCTTCCAGGCCTTTCCCCGCCTTCGCTATGGCCAGTACGGGTACAACCACTACTTCTGCGCCTACGCGCTGTATCCGGAGGTGATGGAGGAGGACTTCCGCCTGCAGGCCGATCTGGCGGTGAAGCAGAACCGGTTGAGCGCGCGGGCCCTCGTCGAGGGCGGTCTCCCCCGGATCGTGCGCTCGGACCACGACATGGCGGACTCGCGGGGCACGCTGGTGGATGTCCGCTCGCTCGACGCGCTGTGGTTTCCCCACTTCGCCCGTGCCATCGAGCCGCTATTGGCGGCGGATGCTCGACTGCTCTGGCACTGCGACGGGAACCTGATGGCGATGGTTCCCCGGCTGATCGAGGCGGGAATCCGCGGCTTCCAGGGCTTCCAATACGAGGATGGCATGGACTACGAGCGGATCTGCCGGATGCCCGATCGCGATGGCGAGCCGCTGATGATCTGGGCTGGCGTCTCGGTCACGACCACCTTGCCCTGGGGCACCCCTGCCCAGGTGCGCGATCAACTCCGCTGGCTGGTGGACAAGGGGCCCCGCATTGGACTCAAGTTAGGGGCGAGCAGCTCGATTACTCCCGGAATTCCGGAGGCGAACCTCGCCATGTTCGTGGAAGGGCTGGCATATTACCGGTGCCACGGACGAAATTGATCCCAGCCGGAGACTCCCCCATGAGCGACCTACTCACCCCCGATGAACTAGGCGACAAGCTGAAGGCCGGGGAGATCACCAAAGAACAAGCCATCGAGATCATGAGCGAACGGGCGCGGCGGGAAGCTCTCGGCGGACTCTATGGCCCCCCGCCCGAGCCGGGCCAGGGGGACCCCAACGCGCTCGCCAGAGCCAACCGCGTGATTCGCATGATCACGATCACGACCGCCGTTCTGGGGCTGATCCTGATCCTGATCCTAGTCTGGGTGTACATGAGCA
>JABGQJ010000694.1 GCA_018648945.1 Victivallales bacterium | reverse complement strand
GGCCTGCTTATCTTGCTCACCTACGTAGTTCTCCAGGCCTTCAACGTGCTGATCTTCCGTCAGTGGGCCTACAACGAGAAGCTGATCTTCCCCTTGGCCGAACTGCCCGAACTACTGGCCGGGCGCGGCGAGGAGGGCACCTGGGTGCCAGCCGTGTTCCGGAACGGCCTCTTCTGGGTTGGGTTCGCCATCTCCGCCAGCGTCATGGGCTGGAATGTCCTTTGCGCCAGCGGTGCTATGCCTGGACTGAAACCCCTGCCCCTGAGCAACTCCTGGACCCCCTACGTCGCCAACAGCGCGCTCCGCGGCTTGGTCGGCACTAAGTCGGTGATTTTCTTCACCATGATCGGGGTCGCTTTCCTGATCCCCAAGAAAGTCTCCTTCTCGCTTTGGTTTTTCCATGTCCTGTTCATGGTGCAACTCCTCCTCCTGGTGAGTTTCGGCCGCGGCCAGAGCATCAGTTCCTTCCCCTCCGAATGGTGGCACACCCTGAACTTCCGCACGGCGGAAGGCGGCGGCGCCTTGCTTGTCTTCGCTTCTCTCGTACTCTGGAAATGCCGCCGCTTCATCTTCTGCTCCCTGCGGCCCAGTTCCGTGGCCGACATCGGCCAGGCCGAGCGTCAGGAACTACTCATCTGTTCCGGCCTGTTCCTCTCGGGTTCGCTCGGCATCATCTTCCTTCTCTGCGGCTCCCTGGGCGTGAACTGGTTCTATGCGCTGTTTGGGTACGGGGTGATTCTGGTCATCACCATCGGTCTCGTGCGAGCGGTGGCCGAGGGCGGCATCCTCGGCTTCCAGGCCTGGGTCAGCCCCTTCCACTTCGTCCGCCACCTGATCGGCTTTGACAAGTCGGTCAGCAACCCCTCGCTCTTCGCCCCGTTCATCGCCTACTACTCCATCCTCTTCCAGGACATCAAGACTTTCATCGCCCCGGCCATGGCCAACGGCCTGAAGATCCGGGACGACCTCAAAATGAGCCGCAAGCGCTACCACCTTGCCGTGGCCATCGGCATCGCTGTCGCCTGCTTCGTTGCCATCGGCACCGCCGTCATGATGTGCTACGCCAGTGGCGCCGATGCCATGCACAACTGGTTCTACAACCAGTTTCCCAAAAGCCTGTTCGATCACGTCGCCAACATCTCGCGCGTGCCTCCCACAGCCACCCCCGAGGGGCGCTTCTATGTGGCCTTCGGCGCCGGCCTGATGGCCATCCTGCTCTACTTCCGCCAGAGCTTCTTCTGGTTGCCCCACCCGATTGGGCTGATCATGCTGGTGAACCCCCTGATGAACGCCTACTGGTCCTCCATCCTGATCGGCTGGCTGGCCAAGTCTCTGGTCACCAAGTACGGCAACAAGGATACCTATGCCAAGGTGCGCGGCGCCTTCATCGGCCTGATCGTGGGCGAACTGGTCGTGGTCGCCATCGCCATGTTCGTCTCCCTGCATATGCAACGAAATCTCGGCATCGATCTCAACCGGCAATGAAGACCGAACATCGAACATCGAACATCGAACATCGAATGAGGGATCGGGAACGGAGAATGCGAACTGAACATCCAACATCCAGCGAGGAATGGGGAAATGAGGAAATGGGGAAGACCGAATAGGAGGCTAGGCGGCAATGCCTGGGCGTGAATACAACCTAGAGGAGCGACCGCTTGAGTTCTGCGTGCGAATCATCCGCCTCACTGAGGGCCTGTCCAACACGCGGGCAGGAAGCTACGTCGCGGGGCAACTCCTGCGGTCCGGCACCTCGCCCTACCCCAACCACGGCGAGGCGCAAGCCGCCGAATCACCGAAGGACTTCTCTCACAAACTGCGCATCAGCCTCAAGGAACTGCGGGAGTCGGAGCGATGGCTGCGGCTGATCCAACGCGTACCCCTCATTGAGCCACCGACCCGAGTCGACCACCTTCTGGCCGAATGTGACGACCTCATTCGCATTTTCGTTGCCAGCGTCCGAACCGCCGAGAAACACCGTTGACCAGGCCCCCTTCACTCTTCACTTCCCCTTCTTCATCCGATGTTCGGCGGCCGCGTTCCCGCCATTCTTCGTTCCCCATCCCCCGTTCTCCACTCGATGTTCGATGTTCGATGTTCGATGTTCCCGCCTTCCTTCGTTCCCCGTTCCCCCTTCCTCGCTCGATGTTCGATGTTCGATGTTCCCGCCTTCCTTCGTTCCCCATCCCCCGTTCTTCACTCGATGTCCGCATCTCTCTGACCCCAAAGTGACCCTACTATGCTCGCCTCCCCGAAATCCAGTGCTCCTCTGACTCCCGGCAGTCTGGACCGTGTGCCCGAGCAGGGCGCCGTGTCCTGGCGAATCGCCTTTGGCGTCAGCTGGGCCAGCCTGAAACGCCGCTTCTTCCGCTCCATGGTCACCACCTCCGGCGTGGTCCTGGCCATTGCTTTCCTCACCTACATGCAGGTGATGAACAGCATCACCCAGGCTTTGGTCGAGGCCAACGAGACCGTCCTCAACGTCCTGCTCCAGCAGGCGGGCGTGGACATCTACATGGCGGATTCCACCGACCGCATGATGGTCCTGCTGATCACGCTCTCCCTGCTGGCCTGTCTGGTGGGGATCATGAACTCCATGCTCATGTCCGTCACCGAACGCATCAAGGAGATTGGCACCCTCAAGTGTCTGGGAGCGTTGGACTCCTTCATCGTCAAGACCTACTTCATCGAGTCCTCGCTGCAGGGGGTTGCCGGCACGGTTCTCGGGCTGTCCATCGGGGCATTGGTGGCCGTCGCGGCGGCGAGCGCCAACTACCAAGGCTATGTGTTGCGCTACTTCCCCTACGTAGGCCTCTTCAGGGCGTTGCTGATCTCGCTCTTCATCGGCACGTTGCTGTCGGTGGGCGCCTCGCTCCTGCCCGCCTACATGGCTGCCCGCAAAGAACCGGTGGATGCGATGAGGGTGGAAGAATGAGCGATCCCAACATCATCATCCGCACCCACGGTATCACCAAGGTCTACGACATGGGCGTGGAGCAGGTCCATGCCCTGCGCGGCATCACGCTCGACATCCGGCGCGGCGAGTACCTCTCCATCCTCGGCCCTTCCGGCTCGGGGAAATCCACTTTCTTCAATATCATCGGTGGCCTGGATCAGCCCACCGAGGGCGATGTGGCAGTCGCGGATTACAGCCTGCGCGAACTGAACCAGAAGCAGCTCGCCTGGGTCCGTTGCCACTGGATCGGCTACATCTTCCAGTCCTTCAACCTGATCCCCACAATGACCGCCCTGGAAAATGTCGCCATTCCCCGCATTTTCTCAGGCGACTCCCCGTCCGACGCCCGCAAAGCCGCCGCCGAGGTACTCGACCTCGTCGGCCTCGGACATCGTCTCGACCACCTCCCCAGCGAAGTGTCTGGCGGCCAGCAGCAACGTATCGCCATCGCCCGCGCTCTGGTCAACTGCCCCGCCATCATCCTCGCGGACGAACCCACCGGCAACCTCGACCTCCACACCGGCGAGGAAATCATCCAGCTCCTCGATGAGATGAAGAACACCTTCGGCATCACCATCATCACCGCCACCCACGACATGAAGATGCTCAGCGCCTCCGACACCGTCGTCTGGATCAAGGACGGCGCCGTCGACCGCATGGCCCGCAAGGGCGAATTCGAGGTCGAGATCGGCACCATCAACGGCAACACCCTCGCGTAAGCGGGAGGACTCACCACGAAGTCCTTCGTGGTGAGTTCCTCCTGCCCTATTCGTCCTTGATTTTCACCTTGATCTCGTCGGAATTGCCGCGGAGCTCGGGTGCGTACATGGCGGAGATTTTGGTGGGCAGGGCGCTGAAGCTGCCGGGGGTCTCGGCGCGGAGGCGGTAGCTGACGCTGTGCTTGCCGCGCATGAGCCGCTGCACGAAGAAGGCGACCCGCTCGTCGCGGAACTCGACGTAGGCGCGAAGCGCATTGCCGGTGTAGCCACTGCGCACGTCCACGGGCTCCATGCCGGCGGCTTTCATGTCCTCAAGGATGATGTACTCGTAGTCGTTCTTGCTCTCGACCAAGAGCTCGATCTCGATAAGATCGCCGCTGGTCACCGTGTCGCCGCTCTTCACGGGAATGCGCTCGTACTTCTCCACCTTCTGCTTGAGGGCCTGGT
>JABGQJ010000693.1 GCA_018648945.1 Victivallales bacterium | reverse complement strand
CGCGCGGAGCGTGTCGGTGAAGCCAGCTTGGGTATGGGCTTCCACGAGGGACGTCATCTGCCAGACGGTCGGGTATTGCTCCACCGCGAACAGCTCGTCCACGGTGACGCTGCCCGCTTCGGCGATGTGCCCGAGGTCATTCCGGACCATGTCCACGATCATCACATTCTCCGCCTGGTCCTTCTCGGACGCACGGAGCTCGGCCCGCAGGCGCTGATCCTCCGTGGACGTCATCCCGCGCGGGCGGGTGCCCTTCATGGGGCGCGAGGTGAGCAGGTCGCCGTCCTGGGTGAAGAACATCTCCGGCGAGGCGGAACAGATGGCGAAGCGTCCGGCGTCCACGTAGGCCGCGTAGGCACATTCCTGGGCGTTGACAAGCCGGGCGAAGAGCGGCTCGGGATCGCCGACAAAGGGCGCGTGCAGGCGGAAGGTGTAGTTGACCTGGTAGGTATCCCCCTCCTCGATGTAGCGCCGGACCCGCCGGATGGCCTTGCGGTATGCCTCCGGCGTGACGGTGGGTTGCCAATCGAGAGCGGGAGTTTCCCCAGCGACGGGAGCAGGCACGACTTCGCGGTCTCGATACAGGCCGAACCAGAGCAGGGGGAACTCGTCCGCCGGATAGGCGGCCAGAGCAGGATCGAAGGCCGGGCCAGCCTCGTAGGATACAAACCCGGCTGCATGCAGCCCGTCCTTCTCCACCGCCGTTTGGACTTCTGCCACGGCCGGCAACACCTCGTCGAGACAGCTGGCCTGCACCACCCGCACGGGGTCGCGGAAACGGTACAGACCACCATCGTTCGGGTTGGTGAGCAGGACGGAGTTCACGGATGATCCCAGGCTATTGCGGGGAGATGCTGGCTTTGGAGCGGGTGCGTTGCAGCTCCTGCGTGGTCGGCTGGCGGGCCAGGATGTCCAGAGACATGTCGCACAGCTCGCGGGCCTCGTGCACGGAGCTGGTCCCCACCGTGACCATGTCGCAGGGGCGGAGCGCATTCCAACTGAAGGTCAGTGCCTGGAAGGGACGGACTTGTCCGGCGGCCATGCTCTTGATCGTCATCACTGGCTTCTTGGCGTTCTGGATGATGCGGGCGATCCAGTCCACCTCCACCTGCATGAGAAAGCCCATCAGGTTGAAGGGCTGGATGTAGGACTCCACGTCCAGGCCGGACTCGTCGGCGTAGATGACCGTTTCCGGCGCATGCGTGCTGAGTCCGGGGACCATGTTCCGCTCGCGGATCATCGCGCAGACCGGAGCGATCTGGCGGAGTTCTCGGGAGCATTTGTCGAGCATCACATCGGTGACGGACTGGTGGGGCATGGCGATGTCCACGCCGCGCGCGACATCCGCGTCGAGCACTCGCGCCACGTCACCCAGGTCGAAGCCGTCCAGAGCCGTGCGGGGGGTCATGGGGATGCCGAAGGTGCTGATGACCACCAAGGGCTTCCCGGTGCGCTGCCGGGCTTCCTCGATGGCCTCCGGGATCACCGTATCGGTGTGGGGGCACATGATGCTGTCCACGCCATACTCCACGAACGCCTCGATGATGTCGGCCACCACGTCCCGGTGATTCACCCGTTCGGAGTTGGTCCGGCTTTGGGCGTGGGTCGAGTGGGTGTAGCCGAGAAACCAGTTGGTGCCGATGATCAGGCGGGAGACGGACACGCCGCCAACGTCGGTTCTGGGGAACATAGCCATGTCTCTGGTCTCCGGTTTGGGAAAGGAACGGTCCGCACCTACTGTAACCGCCCACTGCATCCCCTGCGCGTCGTCCCACCTGATGCGAGGTCCCCATGGCTCAGCCCCAGCGTTCCCACGTGTGTTCTGCGTTTCTCGGCATCGCGTTGCTGTCCGTCGCCCATGCCGGGCTCTTCGAGCGGCTGACCATCGAGACCAGCGGCAGCTTTGCTTTGGGGGAGACGCGCTTCCACATCCAGCACTTCTCGCCGACTTGGGCTTGCGCGACCCAGTCGCAGCTCATTGCGTCCGGCATCACCCACCACCGAACGAAGACCAGCCAGTTGTTCGAAGGCACATTCCCAACGGCTGGTCCCGAGGTCTTCCAGTTCCGGCAAGAGATCTCACGCGTGGATGACCGTACCGTCCGCTACAGCGCTCAGTTCAGCCATGGGAAGGGTATCCCCACCAAGCAACTGGTCCTGGGGATCTTCCTGCCTGTCGACTTGTTCGTGGGAGTGCCTCTGCAACTGGGCGACCGCGAGTGGGTTGGCCCCGAGGAGCCGTTCAGGGACACCGTCCTGGGTGAGGATCTCCCTTCGCTGGTCTTGCCCACGCCTGCCGGGCGGCTCGTCTTCACCGGGCCTGTCAGCATCCAGATCCAGGACGGACGCACCTTCGCGGACAAGCGCCACTTCCGCTTCCGCATCTACTTCTCACCCCGAACGGGCACTGTCCGGCAAGCCAAGCTGGCCTTTGGCATGCGGCTTGAGCCCTATGATGAGGCCCATCCCAAACCCCAGTTCGGCAAGGAATACCCCCTTGTGGCTGGCGAGGACTGGCAGCCACTTACCCACCATGTCTACACCACTCCCGACAGCATCCTCGACTGGAGCGGCATGAACAGGGACCCAGCCGGCGCCCATGGCCCCGTCATCGTCCGCGACGGCCATTTCGTGTTGGCTGGCAAGCCCGATGAACCCTTGCGCTTCTTCGGCACGAACATCTGTGACCAAGCCAACTACCAGGACAAACCCGGTGCCGACCAGCTCGCGGCGCAGCTTGCCCGGCTCGGGCACAACACCGCGCGCCTGCACCACTACGATCGCCATCTGGTACGCAAGGGCGAGGTCCTGGCCGAGGGGTGGGATGCTGCCGCCCTAGATCAACTCGACTACCTATTCGCTGCCCTGAAGCGTCGGGGCCTTTACATCACCATCGACCTTTACACCTTGCGCCTCGTGACGGCCACCGAAATCGACGAGGTGGACCACGATGTCTTCCTCAACGAGTTCAAGGCCTTGGTGGCGCTCTCCCCTTCGGCGCGGGCCAACTGGCGGGAGTTTTCCCGGCGGTTGCTGACCCATGTCAACCCCTACACCGGCCTGGCGTGGAAGGATGATCCCGCCTTGTTCAGCATCTGTCTGCTCAACGAGAACAACGTGCCCGTCGTCTGGAATACCAGCCCGGCCACCACCAAGCTCTACCGCGAACGGTTTGCCGAGTGGCTCCAGAAGCAGGGGAGGAAGCTCCCCGCCGGCGACATGGAATCCTCCCAGCCTTGGGCGGAGTTTCTCATCAAGACCCATCAGGAGATGTATAGGGACTGCGCCGCGTTCATCCGCTCGCTGGGCACCAAAGCCCTGTTGACGGACGCCAATAACCGCGCCAACCTGCCTCTGGCTCTGATTCGCCAGGAGTTCGACTACGCTGATAGTCATGCCTACTTCGACCACCGGAAATTCCTGGGCCAGAAGTGGCGCTTGCCCTACGCCTTCGCCCAGATTTCGCCGCTGGCGACCGACCAGGCAGTCCCCCATGGGGTCCTTTCCTCCCGGCACTTTGGGATGCCCTTCGCCGTGACCGAGTTCAACTATGTCTACCCAAACCACTACCGGGCGGTTGGCGGCCCCCTTTTCGGGGCCTATGCCGCCCTGCAGGACTGGGACGGCCTCTACCGCTACGCGTATTCCCACCAACCGAGGCGAATCCACCAGGCCGACTCCATCTTCTATCTGGATAACGTGGGCGATCCGCTGAACCTGCTGGCCGACCGCATTGCCCTCCTGCTCTTCCGCCGGCGCGATGTGGCATCCGCAAGCGGGGCGCTGCCCTTCGCCTATGACGAACGGGTGCTGACCGTCGAGCACCCCCTGGACCGCAAGACGGGCCGGCTGTCGCCCGACTACTGCCGGGCCGGGCTTCACACCCGCATTGGCCTGGCCCGCCCCGACAGCCCCATGGTCCAGCCCGCGCGGAGCCGCGCCGTGGTTACTGCACTGCCCTTGCCCAAGAACGACCGCTGGATTGCGGATGGCGATGCCGCGCTCCAGGGCCTTGTGGCCCGGGGTGTCCTCCCCGCCGCCCAGGTCGATCCTGCCGGCCATCGCTACCAGAGCGAGACCGGGCAGCTCCTGCTCGATACCCAACGGCACCGCTTCGCCATCACCAC
>JABGQJ010000692.1 GCA_018648945.1 Victivallales bacterium | reverse complement strand
AACGAACGAACTACTGGGGAAACGCCTCTTCTTCAAGCCCGACCTGGGCTGGATGGTCAAATGCCCGAAACGTGAATTCTCTCCCCCCTCCCTCTCCCCCCTCACAACGGCCTCAGCCCCCAGTAATCGATGCGAATGCCATCTTCCAGATTTTGCAGATCCACGCGCAACTCGCCCTTCCGCAGGTTGAGCGGCTGGCTGCCTTCGAGCGTGTGCCACTTGCCATAGGTTCCGCTGGAAAGGGTCACCCCGCCTTCATCGGCGGTGACGAAGCGGACGCTGTTGGAGCAGCCATCCTCCCAGTAGACACGGGCGTAGAGCATATAGGCACCGGCCTCGGGGACCTGGACCACGAAGTGGGCATGCCCCTCGGCTTTGCGCCTGTGATCCCGAATGACCAGCCCCTTCCCGCCCGATGCATCGCCAAGGGCTTCGACGGCGAACGGCGATCTCACATCCAGTGCCGTCTCGGCCTCGACTTGCAGCACCCGCGTATCCGTTGCCCCCGCCAGCGGGTCGCTAAGCATGGCGATGCGAAGCGGGGAAGCCGCCGCACCCGGCCCGCTGGCAAGCTGCCGATTCAGCCAACTCGGGGCACCCGCATCGCGGCTCTTCTCATTGCCCAAATACGCCCCGCAGACCAACGCCAGCACCACGCCCCCACAGACCATCAGACGCCAGAATCGTCGGCTGCCCTTGGCAGGCATGGCCGCCAAGCCAACCAGGCCGCCAGCCCAGATCCCCGCGCCACGGGAGAGCAACAGGCCGAATGCCGCGCAAGCCACGGCCCCGGCCAACGCCCCAGTCAAGGCCGCCCGCCGCTCAGAAACGGCCACCGGGCTCTCCCCCGCCACCCGGGACCGAGGTCCGCCGAGCAGCGCCAGTCCCAAGAAGAGCACCAACCCCAGAACCCCGGCAACCCCGGACTCGACCAACAGAACCGCGTATTGGCAGTTGCCGTCCTGCGGCACTTTGTTGTCGGCCGGATGGGGCTGCTCCGCGACGCCCTGGCGCAGCCGGTTGCTGGCAGCCTGGTACGAACCCAGGCCAGCACCCAATGGATAGACCGCAGGAGCCTGAGCCGCAGCCAGAAGCTCGATGTTGCCACGCCGCAGATGCTCGGCATCCCGGCGCGGACTCAGTGCCGACCACGGCGAGGAAAAGGGCGTGACAGCGCTGGCAAGGAGAAGACCCGCCACCGCCGCGCTAGCCAACCCCGTGCATCCCGGACGACGGCAAGCCAACGCCGTGACCAGCAGCGAGACCGCCGCCGCCAGCACCAACCCGCCATGCGAGAGACCAAGCCCAAGCAGAGCGCCCAAACCCAACGCACCTGCCATTCTCCTCCCCCGACTCGACAGCCGTGCCAAAGCAAACAGCAGGAACGGGCAGCAGAGAACCAATAGCATGCCGCCCTTGCGGGCACTCAGCCCCGCCAACCGAGGCATGCCAAGGCAAAGCAGCAGCGCGACAAACGCGCAGACCATCGTCCGGATCGTGAACGACCAGCCAAGACGCCGTACCGACGCCCGATACACAAACGGCGCCAGCACCGCGATCTCACCCAACTGAACAAGCTCCTTCACTCCCGTGGACCATTCCTGACGAGCCAGTCCCAGAAGCCCCACGGAGACCAGGCAGACGAGGAGAATCTGCGCCCAAGAGAGGTAGGGCAGGCGCCATTCGCCAGCCGCGACCAGCAACCCGACGGCGACCAGCAGCGCCAGCGTCGGCACCGGCAGACCAGCCGTCAGCTGTTGGCCAGTCGGGCCGAACTTGGCCCCGATGGCGTACTGACAAAGCGGCGCGAAAACGGCCAAGATCAGCGCGATACGCGCGCACCACAGACTGGATTCTTCCCTATTCGTGGCCCCGATCCTTCTTCTCATCTCTGGAGCGTGGCCCAAAGACGGGTTCACCCACCTCGTAGGTGGCCCCGGCCAAATTGCGACCATCACCGGCCGCCAACGCGTAGTCGGTATTGCTCGTCTGCCCCAAGGTAAGGGACAGAACCGTGATATCTTCCGCCCAGATCCCGCGCTTGGCCAGCTCCGCCTGGACATCGCACACCACCTGCCCATCGCGACGCTCAACCGCAAGGCTCTGCTTCTCCACGTCCGCCTGGGACATCGTCGGCAGCTGGAAGCACTCGCCGCGCTCGTTGGACGGCGTGGCAAAGGCCTTCATCCCCTCCATGCCGGCCCCCAGATCGAGCAGCAAATCCCCTACGGAAGTCTCTAGGAACGCGTTCACAGCCACCGTCTTCGAGATGCGCAGTGACAGACGGAACTGGGGCGACGCAGACAGGGGAACGGGCGTCTTGAACACGTAGCGCAAGGCGTGGACCCCGCAACCGGTAGTCAGACGTACCCGGGTCATCCCCCCCCCTGCCGGGGCTAACGTGAGGGCATCGGTGATCACCGGTTGCCATCCGGACTGGCCCTTGTCCTGCGCCACGTAGAGCACGTCGGGCGCCCAAGTCACGGAATCGGCTACAGAACTGACCTTCGCCAACGAGAACCCATTGCGCACCGTCCAGAACCCCACGTGTCCCCCGGACAACGGCTTTGGATCGACCACATCGAACATCTCCCTGCCGTCCATCAGCACCCGGATTCTCCTCCCGCGCTTGTGGACCGAGAACTTCCACCACCGCCAATGGATATTGTTGCGGTCGGGCCCCGGCGGGAAGAGGAAGGTACGCCGATCCGTCTCCGCGAGGATCTTCCCCCGTCGGTAGAACCGGGTGACGGTGTTGTCATCGCCGCCGAAGACGATGGCATAGCCGGACAGGGGGTTCCGCCCATCGCTACAGAAGGAGAAATTCAGATCCCGGCGGTTGTACCAGCCGTCATGCTCCTTGAACACCTCCAGCCCATTGTCCTCGGTGGGGTCGTACCGGAACGAGGCGTCGCCTGCATCGTTGGGAGTCACTGGACGCATGGACATGAAGTACTCGTGCGTCTGCGTCCCCGAAAAACGCCTCTTCGAGACCATGAAGGGAACCCCTGGGCCGCTGCAGGCCAGGAAATTCCATTGGTCCTGGCACGCCCAGCGGGCGGCCATGCGAGAGTGACCCTCGATCCACGACCAGGCCGCAGGCGCGGACTCGAACAGGTCGGAGGTCAGGTTGCGGCAACGGACCACGTGGTGCCCGGACCGAGGGAACGACACCGACTTCGTGCGGCTCGTCGGGACTCGGTTCACCCGCAGGAAGACCGGGCCGGGGGCAGGCGCGGACACTGCGGCCCAACCAGTTCGCTGCCGCACCGCGAGCCGCCAACCATCCGCCGCCGTGCGCCGGAAGAGCAATTTTCCCGACACTCGCAGCTCCGGGGCACCCGCCCGAGCAGGCACCAGCCAGCCCGAGTCATCGCGCGTGGCGTCGAGGGTGGCAACCACGCGTGTCTCGGCGGCGCCGGGCCGATCCGCCGCCTCAGCCAACACCTCGAAACGGTAGCTGCCCGGCACGAAGGCACCAAGCTGACTGGAATAGGGCACCGATTCGTACTGCCAGTCGCCGATCAGCGGCCAGAGCGTGGTAAGCTGCTTCAGAGTGCCCAATTCCGGATCTCTTTGCAACCCGATCTTGAACGCGTCGAGACCCTTCGACCAGCCGCTATACTGTCGCCCGTCGGCGTTGTTCTTCTTCTGCTTCTTGCTGAAGCTCTTGCTGCTCACGCGAATGGGCGTCCAGGGGGCCTCGGCGAGGGGATAGGTGCGCACCCGCACGTCGTCCCACTCGGTAGCCCCGCCACGGCTCACTAGATGGAAGCGCCCGGCCACCTGCTGCGGCAACTCGTGGCGCAGCAGAACCCGACCATCCAGCCAGGCCTCCGCAAAACACCCGCGGCGCACGCCAATGCCCAGCCGCAGCCAGTTGGTGAGCGGCGGCCGATCCCCTTCGTACCGGGCCACGACACGCCAGGGACCGCTGCCCTCCCGGGTGGCCAGCGCGAACCCGCTGTCCACGCCAAACCAACCAAACCCAACCTGGAAGCCCTGGAGACCACCGATGGCGACCAACATGTCCCGGTCGCTCGGTACGGTCCGGCAATCGGTCACCTTGTCCTGCACGGGAACCCCGAAATACGCATTCACCTCACCCAGATACCCATTCCAGTCCT
>JABGQJ010000691.1 GCA_018648945.1 Victivallales bacterium | reverse complement strand
GCCCTCGTCTGGAATCGACCACACCTGGACGGTACCCAGACCCGGCAGCATCGCACGGAGCTCTCCGTCGCCCTCAGTAGCGACGACGGCAAGACGTGGGGCAAGCCAGCCGTCATCGCCACCAATGCCGACGGCAATATCAACAACGCAAACCGGGTCGCCTACCCCTACCTCTTCGAACAGAAGCCCGGCTACGTCTGGATCACCACCATGCAAGGCCGTCTGCGCTGTGGCGTCCGCCTCGCCAACCTGTTCTAGAACTAGACCTTGCTGGAGGGTTTCTGGTCGTGTGGTCGTCCGTCCTCCTCGTCAAGCTGGTTCCCCAGCACGACGCCGGCGATGACGGAGTAGGTCGGGCTCATGAACCAGCCCACCAATGGGACGAACATCCCCAGCGTGCCGATCAGACCAAAGCGGATCATCTGAGACTTCCGACCCCACATGATCCGGAACGACTGGGCGGTGGAGTGCCCGCACCTCTCCAGGTAGGGGTCCACCGACGACGCGCCGCACAGGAAGAGTTGGAGAGGGAAGGCAAAGACCAGTGACAGGACGGGGCCGATCCCCGGGACGAACCCGATCGCCACGCTGGCGACCATCACTGCCAGGGAAGCCAGGACGGTGCAGGTGGTCATCAGCACAGCCCGCCACACGGCCCTGAGGATGCCTACCTCGACCTGGCGGGACTGACAGGTCTCGATCTCCATGGTCTTCGAAACGAGCCGGTCCATGAACGGGATGTAGCAGATCATGATGATGCCTCGGAATGCCACATAGCATGGCCCCGCAAGCACGACGCCGACCACAAACAGGAGCAGAATCTCCAGCACAGCCGGGACATCCATCCCCCCCAGCCAGTGCGGCTCAATCCACTCGAACAGGTCGGTCCAGAGCAGGAAGTAGACCAGGCTCCAGAGCAGTAGGAAGAAGACCGGTGCCATGATAAGCGGCACCAGGAGATAGCGCCACTGCCCGTGCTTCCAGAGGACACGGTGGGCCTGGGCGTATGAGTCGATTACCTTGCGCATGGATGACCATCACGGGATGGCATCGCGCCACCCCCTCCTCTGCTGCTACAGCTCCCGCACGTCCTCATCCCATGCCGTGAGTTCAGCGAGAAGCTCTCGGCGTAGGCCAGCGACTTCGGGGGCCTCGGCCAGATTCTTGAACTCACAGGGATCCTCGTCCAGATGGGTCATGAGCGTGGGGACCAGGCCGTCGTCCTGCCTTTCGGCAGCGAGCTTCCAGCCGTCCTTCACGATCATGCACCACTTGGCGCGCTCCGAGAACACGGCATCCCCGGCGCGTTCTGTTTCGCCCCGCAGAAGGGGCGCAAAGCTGGTGCCATCCACGCCCTCGACCGGCGGCAGCCCTGCCAATTCCAGACAAGTGGGCATCATGTCGATGCCGGAAACGAGGGCGTCGCTGACCCGGCCACCGGGCAAGCCGGGCACATAGGCAATGAAGGGAATGCCGGCGGATTCCTCGTGCGGCAGGCACTTGTTCTTGAGTCCGTGGCTGCCCTGCATGTCGCCGTGATCGGAGGTGAACATGACCGTCGTGTCGTCCGCGACGCCGAGTCGCTCAAGCGCGTCGATCAGACGCCCCACATTCGCATCGATCTGGGTGCACATGGCGTTGTAGAGGCGGATGTACTCGTCGAGGTCGTTGCCGTAACGCTGATAATCCGGATCATTCTCGAAGGGGCGCGGACTGCGCGGCGAGAAGGTCGGCGTGAAGGGGTCGATCTCCTGGCAGTTCGGCCGACGGACGATCTGCCGCCCCTTGTAGAGCTCCGCATACTCGGGCGATGGCTGTTCCGGGTAGTGCGGCGCCTGGTAGGACATCATCAGCATGAACGGGCGAGCGCTCTTGGCCAGCGACTCCAGCCGCTCGACGGCCAGGTCCGTCGTCACATCCGTCCGGTGCTGCCCATCGGACCGATGCTCGCGGTCCTCCTCATCGTGGAAGACGACATCCTTGATGAACCCATTGTAGCATTGGTAGCCGATGAACTTCTGGAAGCCGCCCCGCAGTTCCTTCGCAATCGGGCCGCTGCCGTTGCCACCCAGATGCCACTTGCCCACCCACGACGTGTTGTAGCCCGCCTGGTTGAAGGCGTCGGCGAAGGTGGTCGTGCCCTCGGGCAGCGGCGAGCCATTGTTCACCACCCGGCATCGACTGGTGTATTGCCCCGTCAGCAGTGATCCACGGAACGGTCCGCAGATCGGGTCGTTGGAGTAACAGCGCCGGAAGAGCATCCCCCGTTCGGCCAGCCGGTCGAGATTGGGCGTTTCCACATTCGGGTTGCCCATGCAGCTCAGGGCGTAACGGTTCTGCTGGTCGGTAAAGATGAAGAGGACGTTCATGTGTTTCCAGTACTGTCACGGGCTTGGGTTGGGGACCATGAGCGGCATGCGTGGCCTGTCCTGCGGCAACAAGACTACTGCCGAGAGCCGGGCGCGGCTAGCGCAACCCATGCTCTTTCGCTCCGGCATCCGGGCCGTCGCCGGCAAAGACATAGGAGACAGGCGTGCCGGGCTTCGCCTTCACGGGCTTGCCGACACGGACCTGGTGGCGCTCATAGTCTACCGAAACGATGGGGACCAGGGCTTCCTTCCCGACCTGAATCATATCCGGGGCAAGCAGCCCATTCCAGCCGTCCTGGAAGAACCAGGCATTGGCCACCTTGAGCAGCGTCGGCTCAAGCTGAGCCACGACGGTCGTCAGCGATCCTGCGGCGTCAATGGCGGCGCTACCGTTCCGCAGCGAGAAGTCCCTCGCCTCGTGATCCACGAACAACCGGTCCTTTGGCTGCCTGACGACGCGCCCATGGCTTTCCTGTCCGGTGCGTTTGTGGAAGGCGTCCAGACCCGCCATGCTCGGGGGGAATGTCGCGTCGAAATCCGCCGCGTTCACGTTGATGCCGCGCCGGTTCCCCGTTCGGAATCGGTACACGTTATGATCCAGATGGACCGAGTCGGGAGAAGACACCGTCTTGTTGCCGAGGCTCACGGCGTAGGCTGTGGTATCGACGAATAGGTTGTTGCGCACCTGCGTGCCGCCGAAGTTCGCCGATTTCCCATCACCCCAGAACTGCACGGCTTGGCGGCCATCGGCCACGGTGTTGTGGCAGATGGCGATCTTGGTCGGTCCTTCGTAGAAGTCCATCCCCGTATCCAGGATGACGTTCCGGCGGATGATGCAGTGCAGGGGCTCGTTGTTCATCTTCACGCCCCCGCCGCGCCCGTAGACGAGATTGCCTTCGTAGATCACGTGGTGGGACGGGGAGGTGAGAGCGTTGGTGCCGCCTGCATCGATCTGGTCGCCCTCGGGCACGCCATTCTCCGGAGCATTGTCGTAGACGATGTTGTTGAGCACCGCAACGTAGGGTGTATCGATGATCTCGATGCCGTCCCAGTTGGACTTGCCAAGGTTGTGGTGCACCCGATTGCCGCGCAACGTGAAGTACCCACCGGGGCACTCCCACACCGCGATCCCCGCCAGGATGCTGTGGTGCACGTCGCAGTCGGCCACCAACGAGTCGCTGCGCTCGTCCACATGCGTCAACATCATGCCCGATCGCCCGCAATGGTGGACGTTGACCCGCTGGAAACGTAGACCGACCGGACGGACGGCCCGGATGCCGTCCTGGGACGAGTTCCGGATCTCCAAGTTCTCGATGGCGATATGCCGCACGCGGTGCAGTTCCACCAGGCCACAGCCCTTGGGCACGGGCACGCCCTTCCCCTCCACAACCGCCGTCTCGCCGGCGGCACCACGCAGCGTGATGGCCCGCTCCTTCGTCCCCGAACGGGGGAACACCACTCGCTCCCGGTAGACGCCACCATGCACGAGAATGGTGTCTCCCGCCTGTGCCAACTGGCAGCCACGGGAAATGGTCAGCAGCGGCTGCTGCTCTGCGCCCGTGTTCTGATCCGAAGCGGCGGGGTGCCTCTGCGCCACGTGGTAGAGATTGGCACTCCAGAGAGGGGCTGCAAGCAGGTGGAAGGCAACGACCGAGAGGCCAATGAAGCGACTGAGGGGAGTGTTCATGAGGGTTCTTGGCTCGCCGTATGGAGCGTTGTATCTGCGCTATCGGGTGTACTTGAAGCGGGCGACTGGTGGCTACGCCT
>JABGQJ010000690.1 GCA_018648945.1 Victivallales bacterium | reverse complement strand
CTGCATGGGGCTCCAGTGGTGCTCTTCGACAGCACGTTCAGCGGTGGCCCGGCCGGCAAGTCGCCGGTCTGGATTGGGCGTGTCGGGCAGCGACTCATCGTCAGCGAGAACCAGGTGGTTGGTGTGCCAGACGTGATCCAGCCAGGGCACAAGGGGCGGGTGTATTCTGTCCCCGCTGGCCAGCGCACGGGTAGTTTGTCCTCGGCGCAGAGGTGGTTTCTGAAGGACGAGACGCGCGTGCCCGGACGGGTGTTCGACGCGAAGCGCGACTTCGGTGCCAAGGGCGATGGCAAGACCGATGACACGGCCGGTTTGCAGGCGGCCATCGATGCCGCGCGGGAGCATGGCAAGGGGGCCATCGCCTACCTTCCCAGCGGGCGCTACATGATCAGCCGCACGCTGCGCATTACGGGGCGTGACTACTATGTGGGGGGCACGGGCTTCCGGACGTCCGTGGCGTGGCGGGGGCCGAAGGACGGGACCATGGTGGCGGTCCACGATCCAGAGAACGTGACGTTGGAGCACATTGCCATCGGCAACCATGATGCGGGGCAGATGGAGAATGCCATCGACGTTCTCCAGACGGGGAGCGGGCGTCCTTCCCGGATGACCTACGACGGCCTGTTTGTGTTTGGCATGTACCAGAAGCAACCGCTTCGCAAGGGGCTGCATTTCCGGGGGCTTGGCAAGGGAGCTGTGGTGGTGATCCCGCATGTGCAGGGAAATTTGCGCTTCATCGACAGTGCCCGCGCCACCTTCCTCTCCCCGTGCTCCTATGAGGGTTCCATCGTTGTGGAGGGCAAGGAGGATCGGCAACGCGATGGGTTCCTGGGATTCCAGACCCGGCTCAGCACGATCACCACCCATGGCCTGTACCTGCGGGACAATCACAGCATCGTGATGAGCGACTTCTACGTGGAACAGGCGCTGGATGGTTTCGTGCTGGAGGGGTACGTGGGCAGTCTCCCCGGCCGGGTCACGATCCAGGGGGCCAAGGTGGACTTCACCCATGGCGGCAAGGGCCAAGACGGTACGGTGCTCGACATCCGCAACTACGGGGGCGAGGTGTTCTTTGGCCCGAACCAGTTCTACGCCAGCCTACCGCGCGTACCGGTGGTCCATCGCGGCGCGCAGGAACTGGACCTGTTTCTCTGGGGGAACAGCTTCTACAAGACCCATCTGGAGGTGCAGAAGGAGCCGGGGCTCCGCGTGCATCTGGTGGGCAATGCGGGGGTGAATGTGGTCGGCAAGGACAAGGTCCTGTCCCACGAGAACAAGGCGGAGGACAACCTCCCCGCCGACCAACTGAAGCGCCTTGTTCCCGCCTTCGACGACCTGCGCCGCCTCGGCGAGCTCGACCTCCAGATCAACCATCCTGGCAAGGCAGACTGAGCGGGTGTGGGTGCTCAGTTCCGGTGCCGGCAATTGCCGATCACATACTCCTGCAAGGCGGGGCTGAGGGATACGAACTGGGATGAGAAACCGAACACGCGCACCATGATGTGCCGGTGCGTCTCCGGTTCCTGCTGAGCCGCTCGCAGTTGTTCCTCCTGCAACACGTTCAGGCCAATTTCCATGCCGCCCTGGGCGAAGAAAGCCTGGAGGGCGGCGGTGAGTCCGCCGAGCGCGCTGGGAGTCGCCACAAGACATGGATGCACGTCCACGATGTAGGACACGCCGCCGGGGGTTTTCGTATAGTCGAGGCGAGAGACCGAATTCAGTTCGGCAGTCAGCCCAGTCAGGTTGCGCCCATGGGACGGGCCGCAACTGGTGGCGATCGGCTCCCCGGCCGGCCGCCCATCGGGAAGGGCCCCAGTGGCTCTGCCGAGATGGAAGACTGCTTGGGGCGAAGTCCCGAAGATGAGGGGCAGGTGTGGGCCCCCTTCCGGCGTGGGAACGCGGGTGACCTGGTCGCAGTAGAAGCTGGCTTCCTCGGCGGCGATCTGGTCCACTGCCGCGACATCATTGCCGAACTTGGGGCTGCGCGCCAAGAGGAGATTGCGCAGATCCTCGCTGCCCGCGAAGTCGGCGGACAAGGCATCGCGCAGGGCCAGGAGCGACACCTGCTTTTCCTCGAAAACGAGCTGACGGAGCGCCGCGAGGGCGTCTGCGACGTTGGCGATGCCAAAGAGATTCACTCCTGCGGGATTGTACACGGCCCCCCCGTTCATGACATCCCGACCGGATTCCATACAGCCTTCCGTGCAGGCGCTGAGGAAGGGGAAGGGCAGGTTCTCGGCCTGGAAGTGGTAGGCGCGCCGGTTCTGGTCCATGGCCAGCTGTATGCAGTGGGCGGCGCGTTCGCGGTAGGCGTCGTGCAGTTCCTCGTAGGTAGCGAAGTCCGTGGCATGCTCTTTGCCAACCACATTCCCCGTCCGGGGGCAGCGTCCGCCATGGAGGGTGAGTTCGAGGATCTTGGCCAGGTTCATGGCGTGCCCCATGGTCCGGCTGTTGCATTTGCCGGGGATGGTCAGTTCCACGCAGCCGATGGCGGCGTAGTCGCGGGCGTCCTCGACAGGGAAGCCGCTCCTGACTAGGGCCTCGATGGTGACCTCATCATTCCAGAAGTCCGGCCGCCCCAGACCAAGCGCGGCGACTTCGACCGCCTTGCGCAGGAATTCCGGAGGTGTGCCCCGGTGAACGCGGACGGCGACATCGCGCGGGGTCCGCAGGCGTCCGACCGCTTCCAGGCAGAGCCAGGACAGTTCATTGGTGCCATCCGCTCCGTCCGGGGTGATGCCGCCGATGGTCGCGTGGTGGAAGTCGAAGGTACGGTAGCACTTGAGGGACAGGCACTCGATGAGCTCACGGGCGTTCTCGCGGTCGATACGTCCGGCGGTCAGATCGGCCTTGTAGTACGGCCAGAGGTACTGGTCCAGCCGTCCGAAGCTGGTGGCCGTGCCGGTGCACTCGCTGTCGTTGACCAGGACGCAGAACCAGACACACTGCAGGGCCTCCCAGAAGGTGCGCGCCGGTTGTTCCGGCACCTGGCGGCAGATGGCCGACAACTGCCGCAGCTCCTGCTTGCGGAAGGGGCTGCCCGCGTCTACGGCCAGCTCCTCAAGCCGATCGGCCCAGCGGCGTGCATAGTCGATCATCGCCTGGTAGGCGGTGATCATGGATTGGTAGACGGTTCGGTGGCTCTCAGCTTCCTCATTGTCCCCGGTCAGCGAACCCAATCTGGTTAGCGCTTGGTTGCGCAGGGCTGCCGCGCCATGGTCAAGGAGAAGCTGGAAGCGAGGCAGGCGGTGGCCGCCCTCCAAGCCGCCCGCACTGAACGCGCCCGCAGCCGTTGCCTGGCGGGTTTCCGACGGAATCTGCAGCCCTGTCGCGCGGGGTGGATGACGCGTCTGCCAGTCGGTCAACGCCTCGGTGAATTCAGGCGAGACGGGGCTGCCGGCCAGGGCTTGAGTGTTGGGCCAGGACTCTGGGAACATGGCGGCATTTGCCCATTCGTATCCCTCATGGATGCCAGGATGGATCTTGAGAGTGCGGCGCACGCGGCCGGCTAGCAGGTCCCCTTCGTCCAGGGCCAACGTCTGGGTCCGCAGATAGTCGGCCACGCCGGTGGCGAGTCGGATGGCGGGTGGCTCTGTGGCTAGCTGGTCGTAGGCGCGCATGATTGCCCAGCCGCGTTCGGCGGGGTCGGGCTCGTTGGCCCAGGCCAGAGCCAGCTCGCGTAGCTTTGCCACCCGAGGGGAGAGCGCCGTTGGTCCGGTCTCTGCCGCAATGCCCTTGCTGCTGTGCAATTCTGTCGTCATGTTCACCTCGGCGGTGCTGCTCACCCAGCAGAGCGGCGAGAGGGGAGTGAGTAGCATGGCTGTCCGGACGCAGTTTCTTGTCTCCCACTATTCAGCTTGGTTGGCCTGCATTCAATCGGGCTTGTGTCAGTTGGGAACGGACAGCCAGAGTCAGGGAACAGGTTCCGTGGGGGCATGCGTTCCTTCCGGCACCTTGGTGGAATATGGGTAAGGGGCGCATTCCGAATGGGATAGCTTATTAACAGTATGTTTTGCAGAAAACACTACATATGGCGTTGACGGCAGGGCGCGAGTGCTATATGTTGGGTGTTGTGCAGTTTGGAGTCTGCGCCGAGGCGGGATTCTCTTCGTCCTTCCCCCTGTTCGGCGTATTCACATG
>JABGQJ010000069.1 GCA_018648945.1 Victivallales bacterium | reverse complement strand
TCCGTATTTCCGCACCCAGAGAACTGGAACTACGCCAAACGCACGATACGAATCGTAGCACGGAAGGGGGGAGGGCGCAAGACGTGTGGGTTTCCCGGTCCCATCATCCTGTTGCGGCGAATGAGTACACAGTTGCGGGGGGCTAGAGTTCTGGCCAAGGTGGTGGGCCGGTTGGTGCTGGCAGGCAACTGGCTTGTGGCTCCGTCTGGCCCCATGCCCTTTTGCGGAGGACGAGCAATGGCGTGATAGTAGGGCGAGGGAACGCCTCTTTCCTCAGTCACGGAGTGGCGACTCCCCGACAGTGCACCGCTTGGGTCGAAGACTGACTTGACAGAGGAATTGGCATGACCAAGGACACGATCCGTCAGGCTGTCCTCCGCCGGAACGCCCGCGTGGCGAGGGAGCGGTTCACGGCGCGAATGACAGTCATGTCTCTTGGCACGATTGTGTTGGGGATGGCCGCCATGATGGGTTCGACCTGCTTCGCCGTCCCCCCGCAGCGCTCGGACGTGTGGATGTCGGGGGCGTGGACGAACTCGGCCATGAAGGAGATGGCGACGAAGCTCCAGCCCACCGGCACAACCGGGTTTACAGGCAAGACCAAGTGGGATCTCTCGGGCGAAGCGCTGAAGAAGAAGCTGGCCTATCTGGCGCGCCGCAAGGAGTTGTTCAGGCAGCTGGGGATCGACAAGCGCCACTTCTCCGTGCATGCCTACCATCGCCAGCCGAACTTCCCGGACTCCGCCGCGCGCGTCGGGATCACCGGTGAGCGCTGCCGCAACGCAATCTCTCCCCGGAGAACAGAGGGCAAGGAATGGTGGACCTTCTGCAAGAGCCACGTTGAATTCCGGGACGCCATGACCGAGAACGTCAAAGCCGCAATCGACGGCGGTGCGGGGCTGATCCACTTCGAGGACTTCTTCAGGAACGAGACCCAGTGTCTGTGCGACCGCTGCACGGAGAGGTTTTGTCAGGCGCTTCAGGGCGATCCCGGACTGGCGCGTTTCCATGCGTCATTGCGGCAGATGGGCATCCGCGATCTGCCGCAGTTCGACATCCGCCGGTACCTTCTCGAACGGACCGAAGGCGACGAGCGGAACCGCCAGCGACAGTTCTCCCGGATGGGCGCCCTATGGCGGGCTTGGTCAGTGTTCAAGGACCACGTCGCGTTCGACTTCCTGACCAGGCTTTGCGACGCGGGACGCAAGTACGCTCGCGAGAGCGACAGGGACGTGGCCTTTGCTCAGCACTTCTGGTATTTCAGGCAGCAGGATCTCGCGATCTCCGATGCCTACGACGGCGTCTGGCCAGAGACGCCGCTGCTGCACTATGGCGCGCAGCCGAGACAGCGGACGGCAGGCGGGTATCGGCTTGGCATCGCCGTGTATCCGCCGAATGGTGCCATGGGCTCGGCGGCTTCCGTGCTGCGAAGCGCGTTCCGGTGTCCGCCGATCTTCATCGGTTACGGCGGCGATTGGTATCACAGGCTGGCTTTCAAACGTGGACCGTACGAACGCTTGGTCCAGGTCTGGACGGCGGAGGTGTACGCCAGCGGCGGCACCATGCAGTATCTCTACCGTCTGCCTGAGAAGCAGCTTCTCGGACGGGAGCTCTACCGGAAGCTTCGCGCCAAGCTCCCGACCGAGCTCTTCGATCGGGAGCGTTCGCCCGCAGAGTACCGCTGTCCGCTGGATGCGGCGGGTCAATACACGCGATTTGTCCGGGCGCACCCAGAGCTTTACGACGGCTGTGAGCCGCCACGCCAGGTGCTGCTGTTGAAGACCGAGCGGGGGTACAACCTTGGCAGCGGCGACGAGAATGTGTACGCTTGGGCGCAATTGCTCGACGACGCGCACGTGCCGTATCGGGTCATGCTCGATGGCGGCGGGCAGAAGCGGGCGCGACTGAATGGGGAACAGTTGCGCGGGTACGGACGTGTCATCGCCTTGGGCATGCCCAGTGACTATGTCGAGAGTCAGTGCCGGGCGTTGCGGCAATATGCCCTCACGGGTGGCTCGGTTTTCGTCATTGGCGATCCCGAGCCGTGGCACGGGATCGTGGGCAGGAAGGGGCTCACCGCGATCGAGAGGGATCTCGGTACTCAGTACCAGCTCGACACCCGTCCTGTGGCGCTCACGGACGAGGTCCGGCGCACACTCAGGAATACGGCCATTCGGACCAACGCCGGGCCGAATGTCCTCATCAAGCCCGAGCGTCTGGCGGGGACCTCCGAGTGGCGATTGCATGTGGTGAACCGCAACTACCGCTGGCTTGAAGACAAGGTGGATGAGCTGAAGGACGTACACATCACCCTCGACGCGACCGCGTTCGGCTTCGCGCAGGTAAGGGATGTGCAGGCCCTCTCCCCGGATGGCGCAGGATTCGGCGAGATCCACATGGGGACCTCAGGCGATGGCCCGAGGTTCACGCTGCCACGGCTCTCGATCTACACCGTTGTCACATTCCGGAGTCTGGAGTGAGGGGGAGGGTCCTGATCCGCCAAGGCCGTGGAGCAAGCAGACCACCGCATGTCCAGGGGATGTTGCCATGCCCATCCCAGCCCTGGAGATGCGCTCGTCCCCGAGGCGCGCGGTCGCGACCGACCGCAGGGCGTTACTTAGGCAGGGCCTGGAGGATCTCGGCCTTGCCGGACATGGCGTTCCAGAGCCGCTCTTGTTCGTCGCAGTCGTAGGTCCAGTAGATCCAGCCGGCGGCCCCGAGTTCGGGGAGGCGGCGGGACAGTTGGCCCATCCACGCAGCGGCGTCGGAGAGCTTGGGGAAGGGGGTGTCGAAGACGCCGAATTCGCCGACAATGAGGGCCTTGCTGGGGTCGGCCTTGAGTCCGGCGAGGAGCTCGGCGTGCTCGACGGATTTCATGTCGGTGAGCAGCGTCTCCTCATCGGCTGGGTAGAGGTGGATGTCGATCACATCGGCTTTGGAGCGGAGCAGGGCAGTGGGGCGGAAAGGGTAGCGGTTCTTCCAGTCGGCGGGGTCCTGGCGGAAGTCGCCGGGACCGGTGCGCCCTACGGCGTGGTAGGTGAAGACATTGGCGTTGATTAGGGCGTCGGGGATCTCGGCGCGGATGGCGTCGGCCATGTGGTCAACCCAGTAGATGGCCATGTCGTCGGCGAGTTTCTCCTTCTCGGTTGCGAGATCGTAGGTGACCCCATTGGCGGGGGTGACGGTGCCCTTGTCTAGCGAGAACGGCGCGTGCTCGAGCCCGTAGCAGACCTCGTTCATGAGATCCCAGCAGAAGACGGCGGAGAGACAGGCGGGATCGCGTTTCCGGAGTTCCCCGATCACATCGCGCAGGTACCGTTGCTTGGCCTTGGTGTGGGTGGCTTCGAGGTAGGCCCGGTTTGCGGGACCGATATTCTTGGGCTGTTCGTTCAGGCCCTCGCGGTAGGGGGCGGCCATGGGGAAGAACTCGAAGCAGGGGATGACGAGGATGCCGTGGCTCTTGGCGAGGAGCAGGAACTCGGCCAGGTTGTCGAGATAGGCGGGATCGGGATCGGGGACGGTGGCTTTGCTGTCCTTGAACATGCAGCCGCGTTGTCCCCGGAGTCCGTTGATGAAGACGCGCACGGCGTTGAAGCCGTTTGCCTCCATATGTTTGAAGGCGGCCTCCGCCTGCTTTCTGTCGTACATGAAGGGCGAGAAGGTGGCGTGACCGCCATGCCCTGGGATATCGAGGCGGACGTAATTGAAGCCATGCGGCATATAGGGCTTGCCGGTGGCTTGGAGGACGAACTTGCCCTGTTCGATGCGGACGGGGGAGGTGCTGCCTGCGTGCGCGCCGGAAGAGGTAGCGGCGAGGGCGAGTCCAGTTGCGGCCATCAGGTTGGCTCCGGCTTCTCGTTTGGTCATGCGGGTGGTCCTTGGGGGAGGGCGGGAGATCGGGCGAATGGGTCGGATCGGTTCGCGCAGAGAGCGGGGTTGCTGCTTCGCACCAGTGGACGGGGGAGTGGTGTTTCCTTCCGCAGCAGATGCCGGGTTCTGGACAATCCCCGTACTTACTCTTTCAGTCGTGCTGAACCCGGGCCATCTGCATCATCATGCCTTCCCGCTAGTCCTTCTTGTGCCCCTTGAAACCCAGTGAAGCGTCAAGGACTTTGCCTCGGCGGGGAGGCGTATGCGCTTTCTCCACGATGCTGCGTATCTGCTCCAGGATATCAGGATGGTTGCCCGCAACGTTGCTCTTCTCCTCCAGATCCCGACTGAGATCGTATAGTTCGAACGGCCTGTTTCTTCTCGGACGCACAGCCTTCCAGTTTCCCACCCGCACGGCACAGCTCCTCCCATCCTCCCAGTACAGGTACTGGTGGTTCCCTTGCTTGTGCCCAGCCATGTCTTTGCCGAGCAAGCTGGGCACCAGGGAAATGCCATCGGTATCTGTGGGGGGGACGACTCCTGCCAGTTCCGCCAGCGTGGGCATGATGTCTGGGAAGTACCCCAGGTGATTGGACACCCGGCCAGGCCTGATCTTGCCGGGCCACCGGACGATGAATGGGATCCTCAGCCCCCCTTCGTAGAAGTTGCCTTTTCCCCCTCTGAAGCGCTCACCCGTTCTGGGGTTCAGATTTGGGGCGAGGAACCCGTGCGGGTGCTTCGCGTTCTGGAAGTAGGGCTGCCCGCCATTGTCGCCACAGACGAAGACGATGGTGTTCTTCTCGATCTTGAGTTCCCGCAGGAGATCCACAATCTCGCCAATCTGGCGGTCAACCATCTCGACCATTGCCGCGTAGGTCTGCGCATCGTGCTTCCCTCTCTGGTTTCTGGCATCCCACTTCCTATCCCGGTACTTCTGCCATGCGGGATCGTCTTCCGGCATGCCCCAGTGACCATGGGGAGGCGTCCAGGGAAGGTAGGCAAAGAATGGCCTCTTCTGGGTCGCGGTTGCCGCCCCATGGGTGCGAATGAACTCCAGGGCCTCCTCGTGGATGAGATAGTGGGAGAACGTCTCCCCCGTATGGAAATCGCCCGTGTTCCCTTTCAGTTCGACCTTCTTGCTGTTCCGAAGCAGGTACTTCGGGTAGTAGGAATGGGCGTGGACCTGATGGTAGTACCCGAAGAACGTATCGAACCCGTGCTTCTCGGGAACCCCCGTAGTGCCAGCGTCTCCCAGTCCCCATTTGCCGAACCCACCGACGGCATAGCCAGCAGACTTGAGGACATCGG
The DNA here is from genome assembly GCA_018648945.1 of Victivallales bacterium. The sequence continues at coordinate 13,323 of JABGQJ010000069.1, read as the reverse complement.
CCACTGTGATATCGTCGGCACAGAGGGAAGCGCCCCCGCCGTTGGACCGGATGGTTGTGTGTCCCGTGTGTTGGCCTGTCATGAGGGTGCTGCGGGTAGGCGCGCAGACACTTCCCCCAGCGAGGAACTGGGTGAACCGAATCCCCTCCGCCGCCATCCGGTCGATGTTCGGCGTCTCCAGAATGGGGTGGCCCATGCCAGACGACTCGAAGTAACCCCACTCGTCCATCATGATGAAGACGATGTTGGGTTTCTTGGTAGGCACCCCTGCCTCACTCTTGCCGCCCAGAGCCAATGCCGCTGCCGTGGCGGTCGCCCTACGAAGGAAGGTGCGTCGTTGCATCGGTCTTTCCTTTCGCGGTGAATCACCGCTGCTCGGCATGCTGCCCCCCCGTGCGCGCGATCACTATTGCTGCTCGGCTCTACTCGGTGGCTTGGAGGAGGACCGTGCGGGCGCTGCTTTGGCCAAGGCGGCGGTTGAGTTCGAAGAGCTCGGGGTAGAGGTCGGCGGGAATGACGCCGGCGGCGACCTTGGCGGTGTGGATGAAGATGATCGCTTTGCCGTCTTTGCCGGTTGCGCGCTGCACGGAGACGGTGCCGAGACCACCAGGGACCTTCGCGTTGAGCTGTTCTGGAGAGAGCAGGGGAGCAGCAAAGCCTTCGGGCAGGTGGATTGTGGTGGTGAAACCGATGTCCATGTCGCCGCCCTGATAGAAGTCGTTGGTGCGTTCATCGGCACGCAGGCCGAAGAGATTGCCGTGGATGGCGGGGAGGTTGAAGTAGAGGTATTTCCCATCGCGCACGGCGTAGCTGGCGATCTTGGCAGTGTAGGTCTCGGTCCCGGGGTAGCTGGCGAAATCGGTTACGAGGCCGCCGACGGGTTCGGCGCTCTGGGAAAGCCCGGCCAAGAGCTTCTGGAAGTGGCGGCGGCGTTCCTCGGGGGGGAGCTCGCCGTAGAACTTCTTGCGTGAACCATGGCTGCCGCCGTAGTAGCGGGTGGTCTTGCGGATGGTGGCATTGCCCTTGGCGTCGATGGTGAGGTCGTAGTCCCTTTCGGTGCGGTTGCGGAGGGATTCCTCGGGGGCGAGGATCTTGACGCGCCCGCTGCGGAGGAAGAGGCCGGCCCGGTCTTCGTGGGCGAAGGAACCGAGGGGGGCGTACTGATTGGTGTCGTTCAGCAGGATCTGCTGGCCGGCGAGCTTCACGCGCACCAGGACATCGGGGAAGAGATAGGCGGCCGGGTGATCGAGGAGTTGCTCGCGCAGATCCCTGACCTTCGGGGTCCAGGAGGCGAGGACGAATTCGGGCTTGAGCCCGGCATGCCGGAGCAGGGCGTAGAGGAGAACGGCCCGGTCGGCGCCGTTGCCGTAGCCATCGGAGAGGACCGTGTCGGCCTTGGCGATGGCGGTGAGGGGCAGGTTGTTGAAGCTGGGCCCGGCACCGCGGATGCTCTTGACGACGAAGTCGCGGATCGCGATGACTTGCTCGTGCTTGGTCTTGGCGGTCGCGAGCAGTTCGGTAGCCTTCGCCTTGGCCAGTTCGTCGGCGTTGGTGGCCGCAAGCAGCGCGCCCCGGACCTGCTTGGCGTAGGTGCGCCAGTTGCCCGAACCGAGGAAGACGGTGGGATTGAAGCTCCACCAGGGCGGCAGGTGATTCTCTTGCTTGACGGCGGCCTGCTCCGTGGCCGTCCATTCGTAGGTGGTGGCGTTGCCGTCCCTCGTCTTGGTGACGGTCAGGCCTTCGCCGTGGATGAGCTCGGTATCCAGACGCAGGGAGCGGGGTGCCTTGACGCGGACCACGCGGCGGTCAATGGGGTCGTGGGCGCGGAACGAGAGGCGGGCGGCGACGAAGGGACGGTTGGTGAAGGCCTGGCGGTAGGTATACTCGATGATGCTGCCGATCTCGACGCCGGGCAGGCTGGCGACCAGCGTCTTGCCAGCGGGGTAGCGGGGGGCGGAGGCCACCCAGCCCTGGTCCATCAGATTGATCTCTTTCTCGCTGATGGTCTGGACCTTGTCGCCGGTCTTGACGCTGGCGCTGAGCAGCTTGGCATCGCCCATGGCGGGGTTGTAGTCGAACTTGAGTTCGCCGCTGTCCTTCTTGCCCTTGTAGGTGAGGACCTGTTTGCGGACCGTGCGGGTCAGCGTCCAGCTGGTGGCATCGGCGATGTCGTAGTCGAATTCATCGCTCAGGACGCGGACATCGGCGGCGGTTTTCGGTTTGGCCGCCCCTTCGGCCTTGAGGAAGATGGGCTTTTTCCTGGCGTTGACCTCGAGAGTCTTGAGCGTCTCCTTGAGTTCCAGGTACTCTTTGGGACTGAATTCGACGGCTCGGATAAGGAACTCGGCGGTGCCGACGAGGCTAGCGCCGTTCGGTGTCAGGCTGCGTTTCCAGAGGAGGGTGCGGGTATCGATGGTCGGGTATTCGGGCAAGGCGACGGGTTTGCCCAGAGCCGGATCGACGGCGAGGGTTAGGGTCTCACGGACGCCACAGGCCAGGTCGCTGATGAAGGGGTACTTGCGTTCCTTGAGCGAAGCCCCACGCAGAATGAAGTTGACCATGCCGACGCTGGTGCCAAGGCGGGGGACGGCCAGCATGGTGGTGGTGCCGTCGGTGACGATGGCGTTCTCAGCGGTGAAGGCGAGGGTGACGGCCAGAGGTTTGGTCGTATCCATCATGTCGTCGGGCTTGATGCTGAGCTGGGTCAGCTTGGCCCCGGCCACGACGCGTTTGACGACGGACTCAAAGAGTCGGCTGCGGTCCTCGGGGCGGATGCGGGAGAAGTAGCCCCGGTAGGCGTTGTCGTTGATGCCGTCGAATTTGAGCTGGGCCGAACCGGTGAGCGAACCGTCGGCGGTGACGGCGGCCTTGGTGGTGACGTGCATCAGGTTCTCGGTGGCGGGGATGATCTCGCTGGTGCGGAGGGCGTCGCCTTCGGGGGTGGCGACGAGGTAGCTCTGGTTGCAGAGGTAGGCGGGGAACAGCCGCTTGGTGTTCTCGTCGGTGGAATCCATGAGCATGTAGCTGCCATCGTCGTTCCTGACGGCGGAGATGGCGTGGTTGAAGAAGGGCTGGGGGACTTCCTCGTCCTTCTTGGGACCGTTATGGATGAGCACTGGGAAGGCCTTGAAGCCACCTTCCCGGAGCATGGCGACGAGCAGGGCGGCCTTGTCGCGGCAGACGCCATGGCGTTGCTCGAAGGTGTCCTTGGCATCGTGGGGCTCGTAGCCGGGGGCTTCCTTCTCGGTCGTGATGCCCATGTAGCGGATTTCCTGGGAGACAAAGCGGAAAATGGCGGTGATCTTCTCTTTGCGGTCGGTGATGCCCTTGGTCAGCTCGGCCACCTTCTCGCGCATGGCGGGGGTGGTGGCGAAGTGGGGCTCGGAGAGCTTCCAGTACCATTTGGAGAGGTAGTTCCAGTCGGGAATTGTGCTGATAAGGAGGCGTTGCACGACCGTGTAGAGCGGGGGCATGTTGGGTTCGTTGTACATGCGGGGCACGTTGGCGATTTCCCAGCGGTAGATGATGCGGTCGCCTTCCTCGCGCTTGGTATGGGTGACCGTGCCGGGGATTTCCCCCTTGAGGACGATGTTGCGGAGGGGCTGGGATTTGGGAGCGCGGACCTCGTATACGAAGTGCTGGATGGGGCTGGTGTATTCCCAGACCTCAAGCTCGCTCCAGGTATTGGGCACGCGGGGTTTGACGATCTCGGCCTTGGCCACGTAGTGGATCGTGTCGCCGATGGCGACTTCGGGGACGGTGACTTGGAGGACCTTGGAGTTCGGGTTGTAGATGTTCGAGCTCATCTGCGAACGGTTGACCATGACCTTGCTCTTGGTCTTGAGGTCCACCGGGACGCGGGTGCCGTCGGGCTTGATGACTTCCACGAAGGTGTAGCCGGCGGTGCCGTAGGGGAGGGTGAAGTGGCGGCTCAGCGTGGTGGCTCCCCGGCGGCCCTTTTCAGTCAGTACCTTGAAGAAGGTCTCGTCGTAGCTGATGGCGGTGCCGTCGGGCTCAAACTCGTGGACGATATAGTCGTCGACCAGCACGTCGTCGGAGTTGGGGAACTTCTCCGCCGTGACCTTGGCGGCCTCGGCCATGACCTTGGCCACATCGAGCACGCCCTTGCTGTAGTCGGGTAGAGCCATGGCCTGGAAGGCGACGGTAAGGAGCAGGGCGATGATCAGGCGATGCGTCATGGTATTTTCCCCTGGACTAGGCGTTGCTGCGTTGGTAAATGACAGTCCCCCCGGCTGGGCCGAAGGGATCGAGGATCGTGATCGTGTCGTCGGTCAAGGCGGCGGTGACGGGGGCCACGCCGCGTTCCTGGAAGTGCTCGTAGTTCAGTTCGGCCACGCGCGTGGCGGCCTCGATGACCATGGTTACCGACCGCTGGCTGGCGGCTTCGGGGTAAAACCCCGCCAACCCCTGGGCGGGTTCCCCAAGGAACTTGACTCGGGCAATGGCCAGGAGTCCAGCCGCCAGGGACGCTTTGCCGTAACCGAATAGTTCGGCGTGGTGACCCATGTTGCGGATGCGCCCGCCAAAGGTGGGGTTCTTGGTGCGGCTGCCGGCGCCGGTGACGGCTTCGCGGAAGCCCCGGTCCTGCTGATCGACGAGCCCGCGTCCGAGCACGCCGTAGACTTCGAGCTCCTGGTTGACCGCGCCTTCGAAATCGGCGGGGTTGATCCAGGTGTTGTTGAAGTCGCCGCGCATGCCGTTGTCGTAGGTGATGTTGACGTTGAGGGAGTCCCAGGCGTGGATCTTGTCGTGGCGCTTGGCGTCATCGGGATTCTGCCCGCGCAGGATGGCGATCTCGTAGCGGTAGCGGTCCCAGTTCTCCAACAGCATCTTCTCGCCGGTGGCGTAGATGGCCCGGGGCTTCACATCCATGTAGTGGCCGATCACATCCAGCCAGTGGCAGCCCACGTAGGCAAAGGGGTTGGAGCGCTCCACCCAGGCGAAGGTCTCGGTGGCGACTTCGAGGGGTTCTTCGAGCACGGCCCGCACGCGGTGGATGCGGTTGTAGGCGGGCAGGGAATTGGTCATCATGTCACGGATGAAGGGATCGTAGCGCTTGTGCATGTCCACCGCGACGATGCGTCCGGCCCGCTCGGCGGCTGCGACGACGGCGTCGGCCTCGGCCGTATGCAGGCACATGGGCTTCTCGGTGATGACATGGAGCCCGGCTCCGAGGGCGTCGAGGATGGCGGTGTGGTGCATGTCGTCGGGGCCGGCCACGACCAGGATGTCCAGGTTGCGGTCGGTGATCATCTCGCGCCAGACGGTGTCGCCATAGTGGCTGGTGAGGTCGGCGTCGGGGAACTCGTTGAGGAAGTCGTTGCGGATGGCGTCGGCCGTGCCTTTCTTGCGCGTGCGGGTGCCGATGGCGGCGAATTCGACCTTGATGGCGGCGGTCCGGGGCGCGAAGTGGCTCATGCCGATGCTGGTGAGGGCTCCGGCGAAGCCACCGCGCTGGAAGTCGCGCAGGGCGGGGCCGATGATGTCGTCGAAGAACATGCCGCCGCCGACCACGCCGATTCTGAGAGTGTCCTGGCTCATTGCTGGTCCTCTTCGTCATCGCTGGGGAGATCTTCTGGTGGAACCCAGCCTTCGGGTATGGTGGGGCCCATCGGGGTGGGCATGCCGTTCAGGATCGGCAGGCCGAGTTGTTCGAGGGCTTGGCGGAAATCGGGCGGTATGGGGGCCATGAACTGGCGCATGGTGCCGGTGCGGGGGTGGGGGAAGACCAGTTTCCAGGCATGGAGCATCTGGCGGGGAACCTCGATGGGGATGTGTTTGCCCTTGCCGCCATAGACATAATCGCCGATGATCGGGTGGTGCAGATGGGAGAAGTGAACGCGGATCTGATGCGTACGCCCGGTGAAGATGCGGATCTCCATAAGCGAACAGCCCTGGCTGGTGCCGAGGACGCGGTACTTGGTGAGGGCGTACTTGCCGCCTTCCTCGACCACGGCCATCTTCATCCGTCGCACGGGGTGGCGCCCGATCTGGGTCTCGATGGTTCCGGTCACGGCGCCGAACTCACCGAGGATGATGGCCACATAGGTCTTCTCGGTGAGTCGTTCCTTGAAGGCCTTCTTGAGCTGCTGCCGGGCAAAGAGGTTCCGGGCGATGACCATGGCCCCCGAGGTGTCCTTGTCCAGGCGATGGACGATGCCCGGGCGCATGGTGGCATCGATCATCGCGCGGAAGGAATCGTAGTCGTAGTGGAGAAGCCCGTGCACGAGCGTGCCATCCAGGTGCCCTTCTGCGGGGTGGACCACGAGATCGGGAGGCTTGTTGATAACGATGACGTCCCGGTCCTCGGCCAGCACCTCGAAATCGACTTCCTGGGGAACTAGGTCGTAGATCTCCTTCTGCGGCCAGCGGATCTCGATGATGTTCCCTGGCATGACCGGCTTCTTGGGCTGAACGGGACGCCCGTTCAGGCGCACGCGTCCCTCCCGGATGCAGCGCTGAAAGTACCCGCGCGAATGGTCCGGAAAGAGTCGGGCGAGGGACAGGTCAAGGCGTAGGCGCAGGTGCTCGCCTGGTACGGTGACCGTCTCTGTGCCGTGCCTTTCGGCTGGGGATGGTGTCGCCTCACTCATGCGGAATCGGGGTTCTCGTCCTGGGGCTGACGGGGGCCCGTGTAGCGCCACAGGGCCATGCCAGCCGGGAAGATCAGGAAGCAGACCCATTGGGCGGGGGTCAGGCCGCCCGGTCGAGTGCCGTAGTCACCTCTGCCGAACTCGGTGGAGAAACGGAGGATGGCGTAGAGCATGGCGTAGATGGGGAATATCCTTCCCTTCAGAGACTTGCGATGGAAGAGAAAGAGCAGGAAAAGGGCCAGGCAGGCATTGCCTGCGGCGGCGACGAGCTGGATGGGAAGGTAGGATACATCCGGGGATGCGGCGTATCGGATCGCATAGGCTCTGTAGTAGGGACGCCCATGGCAGCAGCCATGGAGGAAGCAGCCAATGCGCCCGACGGCGTGCCCCATCGGTACGGCCACTGCCAGCACGTCCGCCACCGACCATGGGGCGAGTTTCCTCGCCTTGGCCCGCCAGGCGACCACCAGCGTGGCGCAGACGAAGCCGCCATAGAAGACGAGACCGCCTTCCCGGAAGTTGAGAATCCGCAGTGGGTTGTCAAGGTACTGGTCCGCATTCTGAATGACGAACAGCAGCCGTGCTCCCCCCAACCCGCCGACCACGGTCCAAGTCAGCAGATCGCCGATCACATCGTTTGGCAGGTTCCGCTTCGGGGCGAGATAGGAGGCAACCCCGTAGCTCGTGAGAAAGGCGAAGGCCATGCAGATGCCGTACCAGTAGATCTGCAGGGAGCCGATGTGGAATGCGACTGGGGTCATCCGCCGATCTCGCTGTTTGTTGAGCTGAAGAATCGCAGCCAGAATCTACCGTGACGGGCAGCCCGATGCAACGCCCGCTGCGGGGGCATTGCGCGCCGTGAACGGGTGGTGGTCGGCCTACCGGTCGCTCTTCTCACGAGTCTGCCGCGTGTGGATGGCTGTGAGCTGGGAATAGTGGGCTGCCATGGCGTTTTGCTGGACGATTTGGGCGAGTGCGTGGAAGAAGATCGAGACCCCTGCCCATACCAGGAAGGTGCCCACGCCGTAGGCCCCGGCGACCATGGGGCTTGCGCCGCCGCTCACGGTTGCTGCGATGCTGACGGTGACGCCAGCAAAGATGCCGACCAGTAACGCAAGATGACCGTAGGCGCTGCACGAGAAGGCGATGGCGGGGATCTTGGGGCTCGGTAGCTGGAAGTCGTTCGAAGTCGGCTGGGACATTTCTCTTCTCCGTTCCTGATTGTTCAGCCCTACGGCAGGATCTTGAGTTTGAGGAGGAATTCGTCCATGCGCTTGATGGTGGCGAGGTAGGAGGCGTTGTCGGGATCGCGCATCCAGTTGAAGAAGCCGTGGGCCTTGCCCTCGAAGGGGAGGACTTCGCAGACGTTGCCTGCTTCCTTCATCAGCCGTTGGAAGCGCTGGACGTTCTCGAAGGGCACGGTGGTGTCGGTGGTGCCGTGGAAGATGAGGGTGGGTGGGAGGTCTGCGCGGACGTGGTGGCAAGGGGAGATTTCGGTCTCTCGGCCCTTGACCTTGTTGGCACCGTAGCCCTTTTCCGTGGTGTCGATGACGGGGTTGAAGAGGACCATGGCGTCGGGGACGGAGCTGATGGTGAGGTCTTCGCCGGGCTCCTCATGCTTCTTGATCACGCCGGTGCAGGCGCCCACATGGCCGCCGGCGGAGCCGCCGCCCGCGACGACCCGCTTGGGGTCGATCCCGAGGCGTTTGGCGTTGGCGCGAACCCAGCGCACGGCGCTCTTGCCGTCCTGGACGCATTCGAAGGGGGTCGTCTTGTGCTTTTTGGCGATGCGGTACTCGGCGGAGATGGCGACCATGCCCTTGCTGGCCAGATGCTCGCAGTGGTGGAAGAATTGGCCGGGACTGCCACCAACCCAACCGCCGCCAAAGAAGAAGACGGCGACCGGAGCGGGCTTGCCGAGGTCGCGGTTCTCCTTCTCGTAGATATGCAGCTTGAGCTTGACGTCCCCGATGGTCTTGAAGGTCTCGACTCGTTTCACAACACCCATGGTCTGAATTTTCCCCTTCTTGGGAGGCTTGGCGGCGACGCAGAGGCAGGCAAGCGCGCCGACGAGGCTGCGACGTAGAATGGTGGGCAGCATGGTTGGGTCCCTGGTGGGTGGATTGGCTGTCGGGTTGCGGCTTCTGGCAACCCTAGCACGGGTGCTGCGGGTTGCGACCCGGCTACTCGGTTTGCTGGGCGTGGAGCCGGGCGTAGAAGCCGCCGTTGCGCACGAGTTGGTCGTGGGAGCCATACTCGCTGACCGCGCCGTCGTCCAGCACGCAGATCTTGTGGCAGCGCTTGGCCATGGAGACGCGCTGGGAGACGATGATGGCGGTCTTGCCGACCAGGATGCGGGCGAGGGTGTCCTGGATGCGCCCCTCGGTATTGGCGTCCAGGGCGGAGGTGCAATCGTCGAGGATGAGGACTTCGGGGTTGGTGATGAGGGCGCGGGCCAGGGAGAGGCGCTGGCGTTGGCCGCCGGAGAGGCTCTGGCCCTTCTGCCCGATCAGACTCTCATACTGGATCTTCATGGTGAGGATGAAATCGTGCAGTTCGGCGGCCTTGGCGGCGTCCATGATCTGCTGGGGCTCGGCGTCGGGAACCCCGTAGCAGATGTTGTCGCGAACGGTGCCGCTGAAGATCTGGGCTTCCTGGGGGACCAGGCCGACATGCCTGCGGACATCGGCGGTGCGGACCTTGCGGAGATCAACGCCATCCAGCAGGATCTCGCCCGAGTCCGGTTCGTGCAGGCGCGCCAGGAGATTGATTAGCGTGGATTTGCCGCAGCCGCTGGCACCCATGACGCAGAGCCACGAGCCTGCGGGCACGTGGAGGCAGACGTCCCGCAGGACCGGTTCCTCCTCCCCTTCGTCGTCGATCGACGGATAGGCGAAGGAGACGTGGCGCAGGTCGATGCCAGAAGCCATGGGCGTGGGGAAATCGACGGCGTCGGGGGCATCGACGATTTTGACCGGATGGTCCAGCACATCGACCACGCGTTGCAGGACGACCTGGAGGTTGCTGAACATGACCCCCAGGCGGGTGAGGGCCACAACCGGAGTGAAGAGCGTGAGCGCGGTGTTGCGCACGAAGAACATCTCTCCCAGGGACATGCGGCCATCGAGAACCCACTTGGCCCCGAGCAGGAAGGTCCCGATTTGGCCGGTCGTGGTGATGAGGGTCATGGACCGGCTGAGCCCGGCGCTGATCTGTTGCTGGCCGAGGGCATCGCGCAGGAAGGTGGAGGTGAGCCGACGGAAATTGAGCAACTCGCCACGCTCGCGCCCGTAGGCCTGGATCGCCTTGACCCCATCCATCTTCTGTGTGGTCAGGCCGTAGAGGCAGGAATTGGTGTGACGCAGTTCCTTGGTCAGGGCCTTGATTCTGGGGCGTACTCGATTCACCACTAGGACGTACAACGGGAGCAGGGCAAAGACGATCATGCCCATACGCCAGTTGGTGCAGAGCAGAATGGTGACCCCGACCACGATCAGGACCACATTGCACACCAGGCTGGTGACCGTGTTGAGCATCTGCCTCTGAAGCACGGCCACATCCGAGAGAATGCGCGCGAGCAACCGTCCCGGGCTGTGCGCCTGGTGGTAGGACATGTCCAGTTCCAATACCTTGCGGTGCATGTCCTCGCGCAGATTTCCGGTGATGCCCTGGGATACCTTGATCTGGCTGCGCCTTGCGAGCCGAGCGAGGAGGTTGAGGGTGAGTTGGGTCCCCATGTAGAACAGTGCCAGGATCAGGAGTCTGTGGCCTGCTTCGGGGGGGCGGTCGTCGAGGTCCCCCTCCGTATCCATGTCTCGGGCCCGGCTGGTCCTTGGCAGTCGCCGCTTGGCGCCTTCTCGCGCATGGATGCGGCGCTCGACCGGTGCGGCCTCCTGGCCGCCGGTCTTGACCATCAGGATCGTGTCCACCACCAGCCGCCCATAGAAGGACATCAGGTAGACAGAGCTGGTATTGACGCAGGTCAGGAAGAGAGTGAAGCCCAGGATCCACTTGTGTGGTAGCACATAGCGCCGGAAGAAGCGCCAGAAGTGGCTCTCTTCGCCAGCGTAGCTCTCCTTGATCTTGCGGGGGGGGCGGTAGGGGTAGCCGCGGAAATGCTCTTTGCGGGCCATGGCTATTCCTCCTCCTCTTCGCTGATCACGCCAGCACCCATGTGCTTCTCGTAGAGTTCGTGATAGCGACCGTGAGGGATGGCCATAAGCTCGTCGTGGCTGCCCTTCTCGGCGATGCAGCCTTCATCCAGGAGGATGATCTGGTCCGCATTGCGGATGGTGCTGAGGCGGTGGGCGACGACGAAGCAGGTGCGGTTCTGGAGGACGCGGTCCATGGCCTTCTGAATGGCCTGCTCGGAGTCGCTGTCCAGGGCGCTGGTGGCTTCGTCCATGATCAGGATGGCGGGATTGGCGGCCACGGCCCGGGCGATGGTGATGCGCTGTTTCTGGCCAACCGAGAGTTCCACGCCGCTGTCGCCCATGACGGTGTCGTAGCCATCCGGCAGGGAGTCGATATGGTCATGGATCTCCGCGACCTTGGCGGCGGCGATGATCTCCTCGCGGGTGGCGTCGGAGCGTCCGTAGCGGATGTTCTCCATGATGCTCACATTGAAGAGCAGGGGTTCCTGAAGGACGATGCCGAACTGCCGACGCAGGGAGTGCAACTCGATCTTGCTGATATCGATGTCGTCGATGAGCAGCCTGCCACCGCAGATGTCGTAGAAGCGGAGAATGAGCGAGAGGATGGTGGACTTGCCGCAGCCCGTCGGCCCGATCAGGGCGATGGTCTGCCCGGCTTCCACATGGAGGGTGAATTCGCGGATCACCGGTTGGCCTTCGTCGTAGTGGAACTGGATGTTCTCGAAGTCCACCTTGCCAGCCAGGTGCTCCACGGGAACGGCCTCGGGATCGGTGGTGATCTCCGGTTCCTCGGCAAAGACCTCGAAGAGGCGGTCGGTGGCGATGGCCACGTTCTGCAGTTGTTGTACCAGCATGGAGAAGCGCACGGCCGGCCCGAGCAATTGCATGGCATAGGCCGTGAAGGCGACCACGTCGCCGTATTCCAGATCCCCCCTCAGGATCATGCCACAGCCCAGGAAGTAGATGGCGGAGCGCCCCAGCCCCTGGATGAGCCGGGTATTCATGGAGAAGGAGTTGCTGGCCAGCATGGCTTCCCGGCCCAGGCCGAGAGTGGCCGAGGAGTGATCGTGGAAGACCAGGTTCTCCCGCTCCTCTGCCCCGAAGCTCTTGACTGCCACATTGCCAGAAAGCCGATTCTGCACCCCGCCGGACATGCGGTCGCCCGCCGATCGCGCGCCCTTGGTGGCGGTGCGAATCCGACCGATGTTCATGCGGTAGTTGAGGACGAAGATGGTGACGATCGCGCAGAGCAGCAGGGCCAGCCGCCAGTTGATGAGGAAGGTGGCGGAGATGGCGAAGGTGGCGCAGACCAGGTCGGAAATGATGTTGATGCTCTGGGCGGTGAGCATCTGCTGCACGATACCGCTGTCGCCCATCAGCCGGTTCACCGTTCGCCCGGCGCTATTCTTGTGAAAGTAGCGTTGCGACAGGCCAAGCAGGTGCTGGTAGAGGGCCACCCGGATGTCGTAGACAAAGCGCTGGCCGAGGAAGGCAATCCCAATGGTCTGCACATGCCGGGCGAAGGCGGCCATCACGGGCAGGGCAATCATGCACGCTGCCAGGATGGGGAAGAGTTGCCTGTTGGGATTCTCGGTGGCCAGGACGTTGTTGATGATCGCTCGCGTGACCAGCGGCGGCAACATCACTAGCACGGACAGGACAACCGTCAGACCGAACAGGCCCAGGAGTCTGGCCCGGTAGGGTCGGATGAAGCGAAACACGCGCGAGAGGCTGCCGGATTCAGTCGCCATGGGGGAAGGCCCGGGACTAGGAGTCGATGTTGAAGAGGTAGTACCAGAGGCAGGATCTGCCGTAGTAGATCCGGGCCTCGGCCGTGGTTCCCGGCTGGATCTCGAGGCCTTGGCTGTCGAAGTCGCAGTAGGCTCGCCGATAGGTCACTTTCCCCTCGGCCTGGACGAACTTGCGCAGTGTTTTGATCTGGCCCTTGAAGTAGATCGTGTTCACCCCTCGGTAGGGGGCGAGCACGGCGCTGTACCTATGGCCAGCGGCCACCTTGGCCGAGTAACGCTCGCCGACATTGAGCTTGAGCACCTGCAACTTGCCGCCATGGATCTCGAACAACACGCTCTCCGGGCGGACCAGCTCCCCGATCACGAATTCGTAGCGGTGGAGGCGCCCGGCGATTGGCGCGCGAATCTGGCGCGCGCCGAAGCGGGATTGGGCGCGTTTGGTGGCTTCGCGCAGGCCCTTGAGCTCCTCGCGCATGGCTTCCAGCTGCATCTTCTGGATGGCGGCGTCCTGCTTGATCATGCGGTCGTAGGCAGTGAGATCCTTGGCCTGAAACGAATCGCGTGTCGCCTCGGCAAGCTTGACCGCTTCGCGCAGGCCCTTGAGCTCTTCGCGCATGGCTTCCAGCTGCATCTCCTGGATGGCGGTGTCGCGCTCGATCAGGCGGTCGTAGACGGTTAGATCCTTGGCCAGGAGCGAATCGAGTGTGGTCTGAGCGAGTTTGGCCCGCAATTCCTCATCGTCCAGGGACGTCTTGGCTTTCAGCCCCTTTTCCACTAGCTGTGCGGCGAGGACGACTTTGGATT
>JABGQJ010000689.1 GCA_018648945.1 Victivallales bacterium | reverse complement strand
CTACCGAAACAGCTTCCCATGCTTCTGTGCCAGGGCCTGCACATTCTCGGGCGTGACCAGCAAATACCTCTTGGCAAATGCGGCCGCCAGGTTCTTTGGCGGCTGCCAGTCGTCGGGGACCACGCCGGGGTTGATGGCTGCCGCTGCCACGACAAGTTTGGCCTGGATGGCCCTCTGCAAGCCAGCCACGTCCCCGGCGGCAATGGCCACCTTGACCTTGCTTGGCCAGAACCAGAGCGTCTGGATGCCTTGCCCGGGGAGTCCCATTCCGGTGACGACCAGGTCCACCTTGCCCTTGAAGGCAGCGGTCTTCCCATTGATCAACTGGCCCGTGAACCAGGCATCGCCCTTCGCATCCTCGGGTGGGGCCAGAGTCACTGTCTCGACGACCGTGGCCTTGTCGGCTAGACCCGCACGCAGGCCTGCCACCAATGCTTCGACCAGGCCGCCCTTGGGCATGGGGGGCATCAGGAAGAGGACACGGGTGTTGGGATGGCTCTGGGCAAGGTGCGACCCCAGCATGGTGCCTCGAATCCGGGCGTAGTTCACATCCTGCTTGTTCACCACCACGCCGCGCTTCCGGGCCTTGGCAATCAGCGCCTTGACCAGGGGCGGGACGTTCTGGTGCCACGCGCAGTGCCCATCGGCATAGAGCACATTGAGCCCGCCGCCGCGGAGCAGGCCGGGTTTGGTGCAGGCGACGGGGAGCTGCGCAAGATTCCCGCCAACCAGAGCCACTCCCTTGCCGAAGTAGAGGTAGTCGCAGCGACCGCCACGAATCTCGGGCGCCGTGGTCGGGGGAACCGTCTTGGAGCCGCGGACGACGAAGACCTGCGGCGAGCGCACGTAGTTCCTGTCCATGAGGACCCCGAGATCGTCGGGGAACCGGTTGTCGAAGTCATTGGCGTGCATCACCAGCCCGACCCCGATCTGCTTTAGATTGTTCATGTCCCGCTGCCGGTTGCCGCCAGCATGGGCTTGCTCAAGCCCATGCTCTGTCCTCACGCCGGACACCGAGCCCATGAACATGGCGGGGCCGATCAGGCTCTTCCCGATCAGCGCCTCGGACAGGCTGAAGGTGGCGGTGTTGAGGGCGAGGACGCCGTCCTTGGTGCGCCGGGAGACGACGTAGGAGCCCTGTCCCTTCAGCTGGGTGGCGAGTTGCATAACAAACCCGGCGTGGGAATCCACGCCAACACCCATCTGTTGCCGCATCGCGGCCATGGCCTTGTCCATGGCATCGGACACCTCGTTGCCGAGGCGCTCGCTGAGGAAACTGAAGCCTATGCCCTGCTGCGGCAGCTTCGCTGCGAGGCGCTTGAACTCCTTTGTATCGGTCAGGCCGCCTTTCCCCTCGCTCAAGGCCTTGAGAATGCGGTCGTTCGACACGAAGCCCAGGTACTTGCCGAAGCGGACGATGGCCAGCGGGCCCTGCCCGGGAATGGGCAACTGCTGCTGAACCGTCAATGAGCGCACGGCCCCGGCATCCTGGCGCTTGATGGGGGCGTTCATCTTCTGGAAGGTCGCCTCCAAGCCATCGAATATGGTGTCGTCCTTCACTTCGACCAACACCGCCAGCGAGGCCCTGCCAACCAGATCCATGAACGCGGCATCGGGTGGTCTGCCCTCCGGCTCGGTGACGCCCTCTGGCCGGGGGGCCAGTGCGAGTACAAGCCCGACGCCGTCGCCGAGGGATGCAAGCCAGGTGTCCAGGTTGATGCCGCCATCGCGGCGCATCTGCTCGAGTTCCCGCTCTAGATCCCGCTGGAAGTGCTGGTTCTCGATCTTCGCCATGGCCTTCCGCAACCACTGCCAAGCCGGCCCGGCCCGCAACGGGATACGCGTCGCCAGAACCGTGTCGGCAGGCAAGGACTTGAGCAGAGGCAGCGGGGTGTTCTCCTGGGTGAACACCTCCCACAGCAACCCCTTTGCCGGCCCCGCAGTGTGGCCGAAGTAGACGCGATTGTGGTGCAGCCCGTCGCCGATGGGGATTGAGCTGGTGCCCACCCCATTCAGTTGCTTCAGGCCGCTGTCCTTCAGGAATGCCTCGATCAGCTGGAGGACCACTTGCGCCTCTTCCTGCTCATGGCCCGCCACCGTCGCCAGGACGAGATTCCGCACGGCGGGGAATGACGCCTCTAGCGTGGTGCCCCACCGGGCTGCATTCTGGTAGACGAAGGTGTTGCCACCGGGGTTCAGATGCCCCGCGACTTGCTGGTAGCTGGTCTTCTCCGACGACTCGAAGACCGGCAGTTCCTGGGCGTGTACGAGCCCGGCACAGACGATGGCGGCGAGGGCCGCAAGTGGCATGCGTTTCATGGCTGGAGTCCTCTCTTGGTTGTGCGTGCTGCCTGGCTATTCCTGCCCGGTGGCCTCGATCAGTTCCTTGACATCCTTGGGCATCTGGGCGTAGCCCTTCGCGTGCCCATCGCCATAGAGGACATTGATGTACCCCCCACGGAACAGCCCCGGCTTGGTGCAGGCGATGGGATCCTCCGTGCCCAGGTCGGCGTCCGTCATCCCCCTGCCGAAGTAGAGATAATCACAGCGGCCCGCCCGGATCTCCTCGGGGGTGGTCGGGGCCACGGTCTTGGAGGCGGGGCAGACGTAGATCGTGCCGCTGCGGATGTACTCCTCTTCCATCAACGCTGCCAGGTCATCAGGAAATCTCTCGTCGTTGTCATTGCAGTACAGCGTTAGCCCCGTGCCGATCAGTTTGAGATGGCTCAAGTCGCTGATCCGCCGGGCCTTCTCCCTGGCCTGGGAGAGGGCGGGGAGCAACATGCCTGCCAGAATCGGCAGGTGGACGCTCGGCCCGTGGGTGATGAGGAACTGCGTGATGCCCGAACTCTGGTTGGCCACGATGGCCACGCCACCGGGGGTATGGAGGGTGACTGACCAGTTGAACATGCCACGCAGGGAACCGTATGCCGCACCCACCGCCTTCGCCGCTTCCGGCTCTTCTGCGGCGATGGCCTTCAGAAACGCATCGTAGCCTGTCCGGGTCGCGGACGGGCTCAGATACATGAACCCGAAGCCCTCCTTAGGCATGGCCTCCTGGCACTGTTTGAAGTGGGGGGTGGCGATCAGCCCCCCCTTCTTCGCGGCCAGGATCCCGACAAGCTGGGAAGAGCTGGCCAACACCAGATAGTCGTCGAAACGGGCAATGGTCATCCGGAATGCGAGCTCCGAGTCATCGATTTTCCTCTCCGGAAACACCAGAGCGCGAATGCCCTTCGTGTTCACCTTCTCGAACGTCTCCCCCTCCTCGGCCAGCTTCTTGCCAATCAGTTCGAACAACGTGTCGTCCTTCACCTCGACCACGAGCGCCCCGTCGAAGGCGGGGATCTCGGCGACGTTGTTGCGGTCCAGGGGAAGCTTCACCAGGCGATCCGGGTCGAGCGTGGCCACCATGCCGACCCCACCGGTCAGCGATGCGAGGTAGCGATCCAGCTCGACCCCGTCCCGTTCCAGTTTGGCCATGGCCTCCTCGAACTGCCCCGAAATCTCCGCATTACCGCCTTCCTTGATCGTGGCCTTGATCCACTCCCAGACGGGTTGGGGCCGCATGACACTCCAGCGCGCAAAGGCCGTCTTGCGGGGCAGGCACTGAGCGAACGCCAACGAGTGGTTCTTCGCCGTGAGGGCCTCCCACAGAAACCCCTTGGGGCCACCGGCAGGATACTGGAAAAACAGCCGGTTGTGGTGCAGACCCTCGGCCAGTCTGATCGAGCTGGCCCCGATGCCGCCGAAGTCTTTCACGCCACTGTCACGCAGGAACGCGCGGGCGAAGTGGAAGGCGAGAGCCACACCCTCCTGTCCGTCCTCCGGCACGGTGGTCTCGACTGCGGCCTCAACCTTGACCAGCATGAGTTCGAGTTTCTTGGCCCACTCGCCACTGTCCATGCAGAGATAGAAGTCCCCACCGGGGTTCAGGTACTTGCCGATGACCGGCTGCTTGCTGTTGGCCTGCGGAGTCACGGCAGGCAGTTCAGGGGCGCCGGGGGACAGGTGCGATAGGGTCAACGCGAGAGCGCAAAGAGGATACAGGAACATCTTCATCGTGGTACTCCTCAGGAAGGGGTGGGGGTTCCCCGAACCTACATGCCAGCACGCGCGGGCGCAACTCAGGAGGGGGTGGGGTTCCCCGAA
>JABGQJ010000688.1 GCA_018648945.1 Victivallales bacterium | reverse complement strand
CCACTGGTTCAATGCAGGGCACAGCCTGGAGTGGACTCTCAAAGCCCCCGCAGGCAGATACCGTCTGCTCTGGCGCTACTGCTGTGCTGCCGATGCCACTCGGTCCCTCGCCATCAACGGTCAGGCCTACCCGGCGCAGACCTTCCGTGCGTCCGGCGGCTTTGGCGCCAACGCCGAGGACTGGGACAACACCATCGCCCGCGATGCGCAGGGGAACGACCTCATCATCAAGACCGACGGCAAACCCCTCACCATCCGCATGGTACCCGACGGCAAGGACGCAGGCGTGAACCTCGACTACGTCACGCTCCTGCCGATGCCCTGATGGCGACCTGCTCCCCCATGCGCCGGATGCATGCGGTCTGGCTGCTCATCGTGGTCACGCTCATGTGGAGCAGTGGCGGCGTGTTGGTCAAGCTGGTTGACTGGCATCCGCTGGCCACTGCCGGGATGCGCAGCGCGATTGCCGGGCTGGTCGTGCTGGCCTTCCTCCGGCGGCCACGGTTCGCCCTGTCATGGTCGCTGTGGGGCGGGGCGGTTGCCTTTGCGGCGAGCCAGCTCCTCTTCATCTCCGCCACCCGCCTGACCACGGCAGCCAACGCGGTCTTCCTGCAATACACCGCGCCCATCCATGTGGCCGTGTTCGGGACGTGGTTTCTGAAAGAGCGACTGCGCTGGTTGGATGCACTGAGCATCGGAGCCGTACTGGTGGGCATGTTCCTCTTCTTCGGAGACGAGCTGACCACCGCAGGGCTCTGGGGCAATGTGTGTGCCGTCGGCAGCGGGGTCGCGTTTGCCTGGGTTATCCTCGTTCTGCGCCAACAGAAGGACGGCCCGATCCTAGAGATCGTCTTGCTCGGCAACCTGCTGACTGCCCTCGCCGGCACCCCCTTCATGTTCGCTGGCTGGCCCGACGCGAAGGGATGGCTCGGCATCGTCTTGCTGGGCGTGTTTCAACTGGGGCTGTCGTATGTGCTGTATGCCGTGGTCATCAAGCACCTTCGCGCCATGGAGGCAGTGTTGATCCAGACGATTGAGCCGATTCTGAACCCCGTCTGGGTGCTCGTTTTCCTCGCCGAGGTGCCTGGTCGCTGGGCCTTGGTCGGCGGCGGCATCGTCCTGCTTTCGGTCACCTGCCGCGCCATCCTGGTTGCCCGGGAGAAGGAGTTGCCAGTACCCAGAGAGAACCAGGTGTGCGAAGCAGATTGAGTCGCTATGGTTGTCTATGACCTTGGGCACAAGGGTGCCCGCGGTGGCATCTTGAGCACGAATCCAGGAGCGTAACGCAATGACTCAGCAAGACCGTTGGCTGACTGCAGCGTCCTTCCGGGAAGCCGATCGGGTCCCGATCGAGCTACAGATCTCGGGTGCAGCCCGGAAGCACCCGGCGTGCGCCCGACTCGTGGAGTTCATCGACAACCAAGCAGACAACTTCGTGGGCATGCCGGGCGGCGCGCAGTGGGGCTTCTTCGGTCTGACCACGAAGTACAGCGAGGAAGTCATCGAGGACGTCCCTGGCAAATACCTTCGCAAGCGCAAGGTCCATCTCACGCCAGTGGGCGAGTTCCACGCCATCACCAGGCACTTCTACCCACACGTCAACTCCCCGGACTTCCAGTGGGAACGTCGGTTCGTCCACACGCTCGCCGACCTTGAGCGCCTGGCCGAGGCGCCTCGGGAAGTCTGTACGTTCAACCCAGACGCCTACTTCGAGGCCCGCGCGCACGATGACGGTCGCGCAGTGCGCGCCCTGGGAGTGGTACATGCCCTTGGCAATCTGGTCCGGCAAGGCAACATGCAGGAAGCCTACATGTGGCTGGCCGGCGAGAAGAGCGTGATGCACCGCTTCCTGCAGCGCATCAACGAACAGGTCCGCGACACCATCCTCGCCATGGGCGCGGCCGGGATGGCATCCTGGTTCTCCGTCTGTGCACACGAAATGCTGATCCCCCCCTGGATCGGGCACCGTATGTTCGACGAGTTCGTCTTCCCCTACGACAAGATGGTCAACGACGCCATCCACCAGATCGGAGGCAAACTCCGGGCCCACTGCCACGGCAACTGCATGGAGTTTCTTGAGCAGATGGTCGATATGGGCATCGACGCCATCGAGCCGCTCGAACCCGCACCCTTTGGCGATGTGGATCTGGCCGAGGCAAAACGGCGCATGCACGGCAGGATGATGCTGTCGGGCAACATCCCGTCCCAGAACTTCCCGTCGTGCACGCCCGACGATGTCCGGCAGTGGGTGCGAGAGGCAATCCAGGACGCCGCCGCCGGCGGCGGCTTCGCCCTGCGCACGACCGGCGGCCACGCCGGTGTGAACATTGATCTGGACGAGGATGTGCTGGCGAACGTCATCCGGAACGTGGAGGCCTACACCGAGGCAGGACTCGAGTACGGGGCGTACTAATACGTCCCCCGCCCCCACGCAACTGGTTGGCCTAGTACACAAAACGCAGCACTTGGGATCCACAGTGGGATCACCAAGTGCTGCGTGGTCGTAGGAGCAAGACCTTCTAGCGGTCGCGCTTCTCCCCCTCGCCATTGCGACCCTCGCCGCGACGACCCTCGCCGCGACGACCCTCGCCCGGACGACCACCGCCCTGGCGACCACCGCCCTGGCGACCACCGCGGGCGCGCCGCTCTGCCATCTCCTTCTTGGCCGCCGCTATTTCCTCCTCGCTGAGCTTGCCGTCCTCATCCGTGTCAGCGCGCTTGAGCATCATCTCGTTGTACCGTTCACTCATCTGCGAGAGCGATTCCAGAGACGTCGCCACCTCCTCGTTGCTCAGTTCCCAATCGCCATCCTTGTCCGTGCGGGGAAGCATCATGAGGGACATGAAGAAGCTGCGAGCGGCACCGGACTCCTCCTTGTCGAGCTTCCCGTCCTTGTTCGCATCGTATTCTGCCAGAAGGAAGGGCTTCAGCTTCTCGAGCCTTCCCTGGAGCTTGGCCAGCCCCTCGGTGAGTTCCTTCTCGTCAATCTGCAGGTTGCCGTCGGCGTCGTATTGCATCAGCCCGCCGCCACGCATCATGCCACCACGACCGCCACCGCCAGGGCCGCCGCCACGCCGACCACCGCGCTCGCCGCCACGCTCGCCGCCGCCTTCCGGGGGCGGGGCTTGTGCCAGAACCGTCAAGCCACTCAGCAACAACGCGCCAACCATCATCCACTTGCTCATCGTCTTCATCATTTTGCCCTTCTTTGCTCCGTTGGTGAATCTGTTGGGAAGCGCGCCTGCATGGGTCATGCATCGAGGCCGGAGTTGCCGATTGAGCAGCGCTCCCTGTGAGTATGCTGAAGGGTACAGCATGGCGAATGCCAACTGTGCCAGATCACCAATGGCATGCCCGGGAAGACCCAGACTCACCGAAACTGACCGCCGGTTGGCCGCGTCGCCAGCAGGCGATCTGGGCGAACATTGCGCACTTTTCACGCTCAACCGCGCAAATTTTGCGCGGTCTGGAAGCCCCTCATTCACCTGTGCAACTGGCAGTGCGGCGCGGACCGGGGATATTGCGTGCTCTCCGTTGTTAACTGGGAACACTCCATGTCGCCAACTGTGTTTGCTCTTGTTCTCGCCTCGGCCACGATCCACGTATGCTGGAATGCCCTGGGCAAGCGCAGCGGGGACAAGGTGGCGTTCGCGCTGGCGACGTTGCTGGTGAGCACCATCGTCCTGGCTCCGGCATTCGTAGCGCGACGGCTGATGTCCCCCGGACCATGGACCGGCGAAGGGTTGGTCTGCGGGGTCCTCTCCGGGTTGTTCGAAGCGCTGTATTTCGCCCTGCTGTTCTCCGCCTACCACCATGTGGACCTCTCGGTGGCCTATCCGCTAAGCCGGGGCGTGGCTCCGGTGTTCGCCTTGGTAGCGGGTGGGCTGTTGCTGCACGAATGGGTGGCGCTTCCGGAAGGCGTGGCGGTGGCCACGATCCTCGTGGGTGTGGGGGCGGTGAGCCTCTCCGTGCGGCGCAGCGACGGGGAGGGGCGGATCGGGCTTGGCATGCTCTTCGCAGTGGCCACCGGGGCGATGATCGCGGGCTACCATGTGGTGGACCGGCGAGCGATGACGCTGGCCGCCAAACCGGATTCCCTCGAGTTCATGTTCCTGAAGCACGTCTTCATCGTGCTGTTCCTCGCCGCCTTCCT